>JBMFMH010000152.1:0-4705 GCA_049970775.1 bacterium
ACCTCCTCTTATCTGGTTGGTTTTCCTATCCATTTTTCCTCCTTTTCATTTCTTTGGATTGCGTCTCCTACGAGGGATTTAGCAAGGGTATAAAAATCAGGGAAGGAGATGTCAACACACTGAGCGTTCCTTATCACTGTTTCCCCCTCGCTTGCTAATCCCAAAACCGCAAATGCCATCGCAATGCGATGGTCTCCGAAGGAATTAATAACCGCCCCTCTCGTAACACCTCCCTTAATCAACATCCCATCCCTCCTTTCCTCAACCTCTACTCCCATCCTTCTCAGCCCGGTCGCTAACGCCCTTATCCTATCCGTCTCCTTATATCTCAGCTCCTCAGCGTTTCTCAGCTCCGTTATGCCTTTCGCCTTTGCTCCTAAAATCGCTAATATCGGCAGCTCGTCTATCATCATTGGGATGTTTTTCTCTATCAATGTTCCTTCAAGCTCTCCCCCCATAACCTCTATATCGCCGATAGGTTCATTCGCCTCTTCACGGATGTTCATCACCTTAATGTTTGCCCCCATATTTCGCAGAACATCAAGCATTCCTATCCTAGTTGGATTTAGCCCCACATCCCTAATCATTAAACGGGAACGGGTGAGCAGGGCGAGGGCTATGAAGAAGGCAGAGGCGGAAAAATCACCTGGAACTATTAATTTTAGGGGCGATAGGTTCGCTCCACCTTCAACGCTTACTCCCTCATCTTTGCTCTCCAATTTTACTCCCATAAAGGAGAGCATCCTCTCGGTATGGTCTCGGGATGGGAAAGGTTCGTGGACAATCGTTTTCCCTTCAGCGAAAAGCCCAGCCAATAGGATGGCGGATTTCACTTGGGCTGAAGCAACAGGCAAGCGATATTCTATTCCCCTCAAATTACCCCCCCAAATAGCTAAGGGAGGAAAGCGATTAGCCCTTGCCAATATCCTTGCTCCCATCATTTCAAGGGGTTCTTTTATCCTGTCCATCGGTCGCCTCCGAAGGGAGGAATCACCGGTGATAATGGATAGGAAGGGATGAGCGGATAAGATGCCTGAGAGAAGCCGTATCGTGGTGCCGGAATTTCCTGCATTTAAGATGTTTTCCGGCTCCTTCAATTCCCCTCCCTTTATCCAAACCTTTCTTCCCTCAAGCTCCCATTCCACTCCCAAAGAGCGGAGGCAACGCAGGGTGCTCAAGCAATCCCTGCAGGTGTTAAAATTCTCAATTTCGCTTTCTCCCTTGGCGATGCTTGAGAGCATCGCCCCACGATGGGAAATGGATTTATCTCCACCCACTCTTATCTCCCCCTCGAATGATTTCGTCCTTCTACATATAAGCCTCATCTATTTTCTCCCGCTCCTTCTTCGCTTCCTCCAATACCTCCCTCAATCTCCCTTCCTCTAAGCATTCCCTCATCTCCTCCATAATCTTCTCCCATTCCTCCCACACTAAAAAGAGGTTATCCTTATTCTCAAGGAAGATTTCTTCCCACATATCTGGAGGGCTCTTGGCTATTCTGGTCATACTTTTGAATCCACCCGCGACCAAGAACCTGCTTATCTCCCTTCTCTCTCTTAGTTTCTTGAAGAGAAGGGAAAGGGCATAGGCGAGGATATGGGGAAAGTGGCTGGTATAAGCGAGTAGGAGGTCGTGGGTTTCCGCATCCATAATCAAGGGCTTCGCTCCGATAGCCTCAACCATTCCCAATAATTTTCCAATTCCCTCCTTAGTTGAGCGAGGGGATGGAGTAAGGACATAAATTGAATTTTTGAAGAGCTCGGCTTCCGCCCATTCCACTCCCTTTTTCTCCATCCCCGCCAAAGGATGACCACCGATAAACTCAATAGAGGGTGGAAGATTACTTGCGGACGAAACGATTCTCCTTTTGACGCTTGCAACATCGGTCACGAGGCATCCCTTTTTGGCGCAGCGAGAGATTATGGGGAAGAAGGAGGGAATGGAGGCGGGAGGTGTTGCGAGGACGATTAAATCAGCCTGAGAGAAAGCATCCTCTGGGGAAAGGGTAGCCTCATCTATTGCTCCCCTTTCCAGAGCTTTCTCCAAGCTTTCCTTCCTTCTTCCCAAGCCGATGATTCTGGAGGCGAGGTTGGCTTTTTTAAGAGCTAAAGCGAGGGAGCCTCCGATAAGTCCTACACCGACGATGCAGACGGATTGAAATGAGCCCTCTTCCATCTTTCAGAGGCTTCTTCCCACCGCCTCGGCGACCGCCTTCAATTCCTCAACGAGGGAAAGGAAGTTCTCAATCCGAAGCGATTGGGGACCATCCTTAAGTGCCTGCTCGGGGTGAGGGTGAACCTCAACAAGGAGCCCGTCTGCACCCGCTGCGATAGCTGCTTTAGCTACCGCAGGCACAAGTTTCCATTTGCCCGTTCCATGACTTGGGTCGGCGATGATTGGCAGGTGGGAGAGCTCCTTAACGGCGGGGATGGCGTTGATGTCCAAGGTGAACCTCGTGTAAGGCTCAAAGGTCCTTATTCCCCTCTCGCAAAGTATTATGTTAGGATTACCTTCCTTTGCTATGTATTCAGCAGCCAAAAGCCATTCCTCAATTGTTGCGCCGAAACCTCTTTTTAGGACCACTGGTCTACCGCTTTTACCTACCTCGGAGAGGAGACGGAAATTATGCATATTGCGCGTTCCTATCTGCAGAATGTCGGCGTGCTCGGCAACGAGTTCCACATCACGAGGGTCCATAACTTCAGTTACTACTAATAGCCCAAGCTCCTTCTTAACCTGGGAGAGGATCTTCAGCCCCTCCTCGCCCAATCCCTGGAAGGAATAGGGAGAGGTGGAAGGCTTGAAGGCGCCTCCCCTCAATATCCTTACTCCCGCCTGCTTCACCGCCTTGGCGGTCTCCAGAACCTGCTCATATGATTCCACTGAGCAAGGTCCTGCCATCAACACGATTTTCCGTCCTCCTATCTCTACATCGTCAACCTTGACCACCGAGCCCTCGGGACGAAACTCCCTCGCAACAAGATGGTAAGGCTTGACGATTATCAACACATCTTCCACAAAGGGAAGAGAGCGGAGGACATCAGCACACTCCAATTCGTTTACCTCGGGAACCCCGACTCCTCCAATGACAAGTTTCTCAACTCCTTTCGATATATGGATTTTATAGCCCCACGCCTCAAGGCGTGAGGTAACTTCTTTTACTTCTTCCTCCGTTGCCTTGGCGTTTAGAATGATGAGCATTAATTTGCACCTCCTAATACTTTTCTCATAGCTTCTACTAACCTTTCGTTTTGCTCCCTTGTCCCTATGCTCACCCGCAAAAAAGTGGGATAGCCAAATATATCGCCTGTCCTCACTATCACGCCCTCTCTTAAAAGAGCCTGAAAGACCTCCCTACTATCTCTTCCCACATCAAGGAAAATGAAGTTTGCCTGAGTGGGTATATAGAACAACCCCATTTCCTTGAACCTCTCATAGAGATTATTTTTCCCTTCCCAAATCGTCTCCCTCGTTCTTCGCAGATGTTCCTCATCATCAAGGGCGGCAGCAGCGGCTATCTGGGCAAGATAATTGACATTGAAGGGCTCTCTTGTGTGCTCTAACGCTTGAATAGTTTCCTCCTTTGCAACACCATAACCTATCCGCAACCCCGCTAAGCCGTAAACCTTACTGAAAGTCCGAAGGACGATTACATCTCTTCCCTCACGCAGAAAAGATAGGCTATTGGGGAATGCGGGGTCGTCAACAAACTCATAATAAGCCTCATCCAAGACAACGAGCTTCCCTTCCGCAGCCTCAAGGAGCTTCTCCAAAGCTTGAGTAGGGAGGAAAGTTCCCGTGGGATTGTTGGGATTGGCAATGAAGATTACCTTAGTCTTTTCGTTTATCGCTCCAATTATGGCATCAACATCGTATTGAAATTCTTTCAGGGGCACTTTAACGCAAACCGCTTTATTTAGAAGGGCAGAAGCCTCATATCTAACGAAGGATGGGTCTACGGTTATAGCTTCATCTCCTTCCTCTAAAAAGGCCAACCCTATGAAATGGATAATCTCGTCAACCCCATTACCGAAAATGAAAGAGGAAGGCGGAAAACCCAACCTTTGGGAAAGCTTTTCCCTCAGAATAGCGCAATTTCCATCGGGATAGTAATTTATCTTCTCAATGCTTCTGCGCAGTGCCTCTATAGCCAAGGGGGAAGGACCAAGAGGATTCTCATTTGAGGCTAACTTAACGACATTCGTTAGCCCCAGTTCCTTTTGGACCTCTTCTATTGGTTTTCCTGGCTGGTATGGTTCAATTTTATAAATATGCTCCTTGCCTTTCATCTTTCTTTCCTTTCGGGGAATTAAAAAAGTGATGGTTATTTAAAAGGGCGGAGGGGGCGGTGTATCACTACTGCCTCCACCTGGGGCGCCTCCGGAGCCAGAAGGAACATCATATTTGAATTGGTAAATTAATGTTGAATTACCACTGCTATCGGTTGCATAAATAGAGATTTCATAAGTTCCGCCTTGTTCAGGGAATACAATCTCCGCAATCCAGATGTTCGTAGAGGGATTGAAAGTAGGAGTGAATTGACCACTTGCCGGACCCCGGAACTCCCCCTGCATAGAACTGATAGTTGTGTTTTGGGGGGGGATGCAAGAGTAAAAGAGGGAGAGGGTGCGGGTAGAAGCGTTCCAAATGCTATTAAAAACCTCCACTTGATATCCACTTGTTGTAATGCTTCCTCCTCCACCGC
>JBMFMH010000153.1:0-4699 GCA_049970775.1 bacterium
TAGAGATTTTCAAATCCCTCCTCAGGGAAAAATCTGGCTTCTAACTTAACTGATTAAAAATTCCCCACCCATATGGTTTTTTCTCGTCTTTGCGAGCGATAGCGAAGCAACTCCTCGAAAAGCCTCGCAACTCGCAGTGGGGGCTTCAACTCCGCTCACAAGATTGCTTTGGGATTCCTCACGGAATCCCTCGCAATGACAAAAAAGCAGAGGGGTAGCGGACGAAGCTGTTAATTGCGGGGCAATTCCCCCTCGCAGCGAAGGCTCCGCCTTCGCTCACGAGTCCAATGGGGTGTTGTATTAACTAACCCGCCTCGCTTCGCTCGGCACCCCCTCAAGGAAGGGGAATTGTAAGGGGCTAAGCAATTTCGTTTTAGAGTCCTTCCGCTTTCCTTTGGAAAGCATAACAATGACTAGGGGAAAATCCTTCCTAAAAAATCTTTACCTAAATTTTCTTTTGCATTATACTATAACCAAGACTCTTTTTAAGAATTCTTTTGAAAGGAGGTTCAAGAAATGCAGAGGAGCATCAGCATATGGGTTCTTGCCTTATTTGTTGTTTTTCCTCTTTTAGGAGCGAACTTTGAGTTCACGAGGGAGAACTACGCCGGTCGCTCAGGAATTCCCCTCGGTGGTTTGGGAACAGGAACGATTGAAATACGACCAAATGGCGCGCTTGAAGAATGGCAGGTCTTCAACAATACAGCCCACCCCTATCAAAGTCCCCATACCTTCTTCGCCCTCCGTGCTAAGCAGGAAGGCAAAAGGGAGATAGCGAAAGTTCTCCTGTTAAACCACGAGGTGCTTCCCGCAATTGATAAAATTAGCTACAAGGGAGAATTTCCTTTCGCATATCTTACTTATTCGGACAAGGAGTTGCCCCTCCAAGCTCAATTGACAGCCTTCTCTCCCTTCATCCCTCACGATTACAAAAATTCCGCCCTTCCTCTAATCTTTTTCAAATTCAAACTGAAGAATACCTCTTCACGGAAATGCGAGGCTTCTCTCCTTTTCTCCTGCCAAAATATGGTGGGGATAAGCGAGAACTACACGGGAAAGGTAGCAAACAAATTGATATCACAGAGGGGCTTCTATGGTGTCAGCTTGAGTGTCCCCATAGGTGAACCTCCCTCCTACTCTCGCCCCATTAAGGTGCTCATTATTTCCCGCCCCGATGCTCCGGATTTTCGCGCCCAGCTGGAACGAACCATAACAGCGAAGAACCTACAGTTAACCTGGGTAAAAATTGAAAACGGTAAAGTCGTATTACCTACTCAAAACCCTGCCCAGCTGAAAAAGGATTATGACCTCATCTGGCTAGCCGAGACAACGAGGATGGCGGAGAGTTTGGGTGAAGAGAATATGAAAGTAATAGAGGAAGCGGTAAGAATGGGGATGCCTCTCTTTCTAACGGGTGGTTGGGATTCCTTCTATGGTTTCAATGATGAGCGTTGGGGGAAGTTAGCGGGAACGATTATTGAAGAAATCGTTCCTATTCATTTTAGGAAGACCTACGATGCCATCAACGAGCCCATTGATATGGTTGTGCGTGATGCATCCCATCCCATTTTTCAAAACCTTCCACCTGAAACCTACCACTTGAACGGATATAACGCTATTGAGGGGCTCAAGCCCGATGCGAAAGTTATTATGGGTTCCCCTGACGGTCGCCCGCTATTAATAGAGGGAAAACATGGTGATGGGAAAGTGATGGTTTTGGCCACGGCGATATGGGGAGGGTGGCCGCCGAATAATACCAATTGGGGTTCCTTCCTTCGCAACATCGTTGCCTATCTCACCCACTCCAGTTATGGCTTGGGAGCGGGTCTCCCCAAAGATTCTCCCTCAATGGGAGAGCTATTCATCGCAACCAATTCCTCAGCCCAGCCATCTTTTTGGAGCGATTATGCCTCCCTTTGGAAGGATTTTCTCAACAATGGCATTGTTAAGGAGAGGGAAGGAAGGAATGGATGCCTAAGCGTGAAGCTATCGCTTGCTCCAAAGGAAGAGAGGGAAGTCCTCTTCGTCCTTTCCTGGTATTTCCCCAATCTCTACGATTATGCAGGGCGCCTACTGGGTCATAAGTATGAGGAATGGTTCAAGAGCGCTGAGGATGTAGCTAAATATGGATTGAATAATTACCAGCATCTTTACACTGAATCCATCGCCTTCCACGATGCCCTCTACACAACGCTTCCTCACTGGCTTGCTGATGCGATAAACGCTCCCCTTACAACCCTATATAAGAGCTCCTGGTGGACGAGAGATGGGACATTTGGAATTTGGGAAGGTATGAACGCTTGCTGTGGCTTACAGACCACGGATGTAAGCTATTACGGTTCTTTCCCTGTCCTCCTCTTCTTCCCCGAGCTTGAGAAAGTTGAGATAGGCCTAACTGCCCGTGCCCAGAGCCCCCGGGGGGAGATTCCCCACTTCTTTCCTGGCCGCTTTGATATCCCTGATGCCTACTGGCGGATAGATATGATGCCCCAATTTATTCTAATGGTTTACAGGGATTATCTTTGGACGGGTGATAAGGATTTCCTAAAAAGGATGTGGCCACATATAAAGAGGGCGATAGATTACGAGCTCTCTATTGATAGCGATTGGGATGGTATTCCCAATATAGAGGGTTCAGCCCTCACTTATGATGGTTGGCCTATGCACGGGACAAGCGTTTATGTTGCGAGCGTTTGGCTAGCGGGATTGAGGGCAGCGAGCGAAATAGGAAAGATACTGGGAGACAATGAGTCAGCTGAAAGATACGCTCTTCTCTATAGCAAGGCTAGCCAAAGCTTTATAAGAGAGCTTTGGAATGGTGAGTATTTCATTCTCTACAACGATATCACCACTGGCCGCAAGGATACCTGTTGCATGCTGGACCAAATGAATGGGCAATGGTATGCCCATTTGCTTGACTTGGGGTATATCCTGCCCAAAGATATGGTGAAATCGGCTATCACGGCGTGTTATAAATACAATAGAAAACCCCTCCAGCAGGGAATGGCATACATAGACTGGCAGAAAGGTGAATGCTGGGTTAATGGTTCCTGGCCGAGAGGAGGGGCAACCGTGCCGGAGATTGGCGGGCAATGGGGTTCCCCCTGGACGGGAACTGAGTATATGTTTGCCTCTCTCCTCATTTATGAAGGGATGGTGAAGGAAGGATTAGAGGTAGTTAAAGCAGTATATGACCGCTATAATTACGCTGGCTTGACCTGGAACCATATAGAATGCGGAGGGCATTATTTCCGCCCAATGGATTCCCTAACAATCTTGCTCGCTCTACAGGGCTTCAACTACGATGCTCCTAAAGCTTCACTTACCCTTAAGCCAAGGTTCAATCCCCAAAAGCATGCCTCCCTATTCATCGTTCCTACCGCCTGGGGTATATTCTCCCAAGAGAAAAGCGGAGGTAAACAGGTTGATTCCCTTACTGTCAAGAGAGGAAAGCTCGTCCTCTCCACCCTCAGGCTTCAAACGGATAGAAAACCCAAAGCGGTCTTGATTGAGAAGCTAGCGAAGAAAACGGAAAGAATTGAGGCGAAGCTCAGCTGGAAAGATGGCGAGCTCACCCTAACCTTCAAGCAACCGCTAACCCTTCAAATGGGTGATAGATTATACATAGAGATGTGAAGCTTGCGTATCTCTTCTTTTCTTTTAGGGAGGAAACTGACCAGCTCGGCCGCTGGGAAGTGGGTAATAGCAAGCGAATAATTCACGCCAGAGGGATACCTTTTAAAAGCGCCCGCTGAGCGAAGGGGATGCTCTTAACCTCTTCCTCGGTATAGGGGAATACATCTACTGGCAAATCCCCTCTACTGAAGTGGAGGAGAAAATATGGGATTCTCTCTATAATGGGAAGTTCGCTTTTCTTAAGGATTATCAATATATCCGCATCGCTATAGGGCGTATAGGTATCCTCAACGAGTGAACCGAAGAGTATAACCCTTAGGACATTTCCATCTTTTTCCTTCAGCTCTCTTGCGAGCTTTGTGAGCTTCTTCAGAATCTTTTCTCTATCCATCGATTTTTCCCTTGACGAACCTGAGGATTTCTTCCGCATTCATTATTGCCTCTTCCGCATCTTCACGATGAAAATAATCCATCGGAGCACCGGAGAAGAAACCGTTAGGATAACGGGTAGGTATGTAATACTTATCCAAATCAGCGCCGATTTTGAGAAGTCGTTCCTCTATGCCGAGCTCTTCTCCCAAATCTCTCAGGAGCTTCAG
This sequence comes from bacterium, assembly GCA_049970775.1. Classification (GTDB taxonomy): domain Bacteria; phylum Armatimonadota; class JACIXR01; order JACIXR01; family JACIXR01; genus JACIXR01. The sequence goes on from JBMFMH010000153.1 coordinate 4,236, forward strand.
AACAGAGTGTCCTATAGCCTCTCTCCCCAGATGTTGATGAAGCGCCTTCACCGCTTTCTCAGCGGATTGTTGAGCAGCAAAGCAGGCCCATTCATAGTCAGCGCTCGCAAGAGAGTTTCTTGCGTGTTGCAAATCCCTTTCCGCCTGTCTCAACCAATCCTTAGTCCTTCTTGCCATATCACTTCTATTATGAAGAAATTCTCCATATTCATCAAACTTTGGCATTGTTGCTGGTATGGGAAAAAATAGATGAATAATACCGAAAAAGGGGAAAATGACCATTTATTTCCCCCTATCAACTGCTAACAAAAGGAAAATAGGTCTTGTTGCATAAATCCTATAAAAAGACTTTTGCTTAAAATCCTGAAAAACTATCTTTCTATTTATTCAAATTTTTTCCTTTATTGCTCCATTTACTGGTAGTAAATAGGGAGGAACATAAGCTATTTTCCTCTCTTTTTGAA
>JBMFMH010000154.1:0-4687 GCA_049970775.1 bacterium
TTCTTTGAGAATGCCTCCAACTCAACAAAATTTATATTAAATGTCATTGAGCAAAACTTTGCGAGGGATAAATAACTTGACGGTGAGAAAGAGGTGGCTAATTATATTATTGAGATGCTAGCCCAAAGAATATTGAAAAAATTGACCGAAATCTTAGGAAAAGAAAAACTACTCACCGAGTGGGAGGAAAGACTCACCTACTCTTACGATTCCCAAGTTGAGGAAGCCATCCCCGCCGCCATCGCTTTCCCCCAAAGCGAGGAGGAAGTGGCGGAGATAATGAAGCTAGCTTATGAGGAAGAGTTCTTCGTCGTCCCACGGGGAGCAGGCACCGGCTTGAGCGGTGGTTCCGTCCCCCTAAACAACGCCCTCGTGCTTAGCTTTGAGAAGATGGATAAAATCCTCCAAATAGATGAACAAAATCTTTACGCAATTGCCCAACCAGGCGTTATAACCCTAAATTTTCAAAACGAGGTTGAGAAAAGGGGGCTCTTCTACCCTCCCGACCCGGCAAGCGCCAAAGCTTCAACCCTTGGAGGAAACATAGCGGAGAACGCTGGAGGCTTAAGGGGGTTTAAATACGGGGTCACAGGCGATTACATCCTCTCAATGAAAGCCATTTCACCCCAGGGGGAGCTATTGAATTTAGGAGCTAAGACGATAAAATCCGTCTCCGGCTACGACCTCGTCAGCCTCTTCTGTGGCTCGGAAGGAACGCTGGGAATAATCGTTGAAGCTACGATTAGGCTCCTCCCCCTCCCGGAAGCTTGGTCTGCTATGCTTTTGGTTTTCCCCTCCCTTGATGAAGCAGCCAGCGCCGTTTCTCTGATAATAGCGGAGGGAATCATACCGTCCTCCTTAGAGATAATGGATAATTTCACGATAAACGCAGTTGAGGATTATAAGCATTTGGGATTGCCACGAGATGCGGGAGCAATCGTCCTTTTAGAGGTGGATGGCTATAAGGAAAGCGTTGAGCGAGAAATGGAGAAGGTGGAGAAGCTTCTCCCCAGGATGAGTATAAAGGAGGTGCGTAGGGCGAGGGAAGAGAAAGAGAGGGATAGCATCTGGGAAGGGAGGCGCTCCGCTCTCGCGGCTTTGGCTCGGATAAGTCCAACTACTTTACTTGAGGATGTCACCGTTCCTCGTTCCCAGCTCTCCCCGATGGTGAAGGAGATAGAGAGGATAGGGAAGAAGTATGACCTGAAAATCGGGACCTTTGGGCATGCGGGGGATGGGAATCTCCATCCCACCTTCCTCACCGATTGGAGAAACGCAGAGGAAAGGGAGAGGGTGAAAAAAGCGATAGAGGAGCTATTCAGCGCTGCTGTAGAGCTGGGTGGCACCCTTTCAGGTGAACACGGTATAGGCTTGGCTAAAGCACCTTTTCTCCCAAAGGAATTCAACAGGGCAACGATAGAAGCGATGAAGGCGATTAAGAAGGCGCTTGACCCAAAGGGGCTTTTAAACCCCGGCAAGATTTTCCCCGATTAATCTTGAAAGGAGGTAAAAGATATGCCCGCTGATGTCTATTTCGCCGATGTGAGAGAACAGTATAGCAAGCATGGGTTCCCTACGATGAGCAATCCCCAAAGGATTCAGAAGCTCTTTGAAGCAGCTGACCTCGGCTCCTGCATAAGCGAGGGCGATATGGTGGCGATAAAAATTCCCTTTGGTGGTCTTACTCGTCAATATGGCATCCATCCAATAATCGTAAGCACCGTCGTGGAGGAGGTGAAGAAAAGGGGAGGAATTCCTTTCATAACGGAAACCTATGCCTGGCATTTCTCTATGTCCTGGGGAGCAGGAGCGCCAAGCGGTCTTATGAACATTGCCAAGAAGGGTTACACCCAACTGCTCGGTGCCCCTTTGATATTTGCCGACGGAATAAAGGGGGTGCATAGGGAACTCGTTCCCGTTGATGGATTAATCCTCAAGGAGGTTGAAGTAGCAGGGGAGATATATCAAGCGGATGCGATGATAGTGATAAGCCATCTCACTGGGCATCCAATGAGCGGATACGCTGCAACCTTAAAGAACATCGGAATGGGCTGCAGCGCGAGGAGGGGGAAGGCTTTAATCCATTCTGGTGCGGAGACGAAAGTAGCTTGGGACAAGGAGAAATGCATCCTCTGCCTCCGATGTGTTAGAGTTTGTGCCAGCAAAGCCATTTCTTACCTTGATAATGAGATAAGGATTAACAGGGATTTATGCATAGGTTGTGGGGATTGCACATTCTTCTGCCCTACCCAAGCATTGAGGATGGAGGTAATTCACCCCCATCCAGAGGAATTGGCTTTGCTTTATCACGGACAGCTCTGCTCCCCTGCCACCGAGCTCCAACAGATAAAGCTTGCGGATGCGGTAAAGGGGATACTTTCCACATTTAAAGAAGGGAAGGTTGGCTTCATTAACGATGTCACGAATGTCACTTATGAGTGCGATTGTTCACCCGCTGCCACTGTCCCCATAATCTGTGATGTTGGATTTCTCGCTTCTAAGGACCCCGTGGCGATAGATAAGGCGGCAATTGACCTCGCTATCCAATCTCCCGGTTATCCCGCTGGAATCGCCACCCTCCTTGATGACCTCTCCCCGGGAGTTGACAAGGCAGGAGCACTTTATAAGAAGCTACTACCAAACGATGTATTTAGAGAGGATTTCTGGCGAATCCACTTGGAAGCTGCAGCTAAACTGGGGTTGGGCGAGTTGGAGTATAACCTTAAAAGGGTGGTGTAAATGGGTTGCAGGTTTTGAAAGAATATGATAAAATGTTTAAAATTACATTGGAGGGGTTAAAAATGTTGAAGAACAAAATTCTTTGCTTTGCCTTTTTGTTCCTCTTTGCTTTGGGGATAGCTATTCCCCAGGAGATTCTGATTTACAATGGACAACCGCTCAGCGAGCTGAAGCTACAGGCTGGCGGTTGGGGGAGCGGAACCTTGGCGGAATCAAAGGACATAATCTTACGAGGAAGTTCTTCTTTAAAACTCGTCTCAATGAATTACTATGAAGGTGGAAGACTGGATTTCTCCACCCCCTTAGACTTTAGTTCCTATATTAAGAACCCTTATGCTTTCCTTCGTTTCCGTATATTTCCCGCCACTTCCCCCGTTTCCACCTTGCCTCCCGCTGGCGGTTTTATGCCCGGAGGAGGATTAGGACCGGGAGGGATGTTCGTTGCCCCACCAGGTGCGCCAGGCGGTATGATGGAAGGGGCACCTGGGATGCCCGGTGGTGGAATGACATTCCCCGGTGGAGCCTATCCCTATGCTTATCAACTCAAGAGCTTTCGCATCGTTTTTTTCTGTGAGAATAACGGCATCTTGGTGTCGGAGAACTTTCCCTTTGAATTGCAAACGGTTATGGGAGAGAGGTTCCTCTCCGTTGCTATTCCCTTCAACACCTTCAAAGGGAACGGAAATGGTATCGTAAAGAGGATGCTAATCTGCACTAATTCTCCCCAAACAATCTACATTGGGCAAATAAGCGTTGTTGTTGATGATACTCCCATAAGCGTTTATGTCCCAGCGAAAAACATAGCAGCAAGGGTTAATACCGTTGTTCAGTTCTCCGCTTTCGCTAAAGCGGGGCTTTCCAGCCTTCGCTATACTTGGGATTTTGATGAATCAAACGGAATCCAAGAGGAAAAAACAGGGCAAGTCGTTTACTATAGTTTCACTAAGCCCGGCACCTATACCGTGACCGTCACCGTGAGCGACCTTGCGGGCGTGAAGAAGCCAGTTCAGGAGAAAATAAAAGTTGAGGTGTTGCAATAAAGAGAGGTGTAGAATATGTCCGGACATTCAAAGTGGCACAATATAAGAATAAAGAAAATGAAGATGGACCAATTGCGAGGGAGGCTTTTTTCCAAGCTCTCGCGGGAGATAATGGTGGCTGCCCGCTTGGGAGGGACAGACCCGGAGGCAAACCCTCGCCTTCGCCTCGCCATATCTAAAGCGAAGGAGGCAGGAATGCCCAGCGAGAATATAGAGCGTCTCCTTAAAAAAGCCTCGGGAACAGCGGAGGATGTTCACTATGAAGAGGTAATTTACGAAGGCTATGGTCCAGCAGGGGTAGCCCTAATGATGGAGGTTCTAACGGATAACAAGAATAGGGCGGCACAGGAGATAAGGGCGATTCTCTCACGCAATGGAGGAACGCTCGCTGAGGCGGGTAGTTGTTCCTGGCTTTTTGAGAGGAAAGGGATTTTGCTCATCCCGAAAGAGGAGGTTGATGAGGATACAGTTTTAAGCGTAGCTATAGATGCTGGCGCTGAGGATGTGAGGATGGATGACCCCGATAACTACGAGGTCATTACTGCTCCGGAGGATTTTGAGGAGGTGAGGAAGGCGTTTGAGAGGGAGGGGATAAAAGTTTCCTCAGCCGACCTAACGATGCTTCCCAAAACGACCGTGCGGGTTGAGGGGAAAGAGGCAATGGCAATCCTACGTTTGATGGAGCTTTTGGAGGAGCAGGAGGATGTGCAAAGGGTCTACGCTAACTTTGATATCCCGGACGAAATAATGTCAGCTGCTAGTCAGGAAAAGTAGCGATTGGCATCCTAATTTTAAAATGTTTCAGAAGAAATCGACCGGTTTATTGATCGTGAGGAAATAGGAAGTGAGTTTGGTTATGAGATATTATTTTGAGCGAGTGCGATGCTAAAATGTTTGCAAAAGGTATT
>JBMFMH010000155.1:0-4681 GCA_049970775.1 bacterium
GGGGCTGAATACCCAGCCTTTTTGCTTTTTTATTCCCCTTTCATTGAAAGGGGTGTCGGCTTTGCCGACGGGGTATTTCCGTCATTGCGAGCGAAAGCGAAGCAATCTCTCTTTTTCGTCTATCCCCAGTAGCCCGAAAACCCTTGGGGACCGACGAAAAAATCCGCCCTTTATCTTGACATTTTTCCTAAATAAGCGATAAAATGAGGTTAAAAAGAGGAAAAACCAGCTTGATTTCCTAAAAATCCCTTGCCAAAATAGCAAACAGATGCTAGGAATGTGATTGATGAACTTGTTTTGAGCCTTCCTATAAGGAATTGAAACAGTGCTTCGCATAGGTTTTGCAACTCCATTCACACCGCTTTGAGCCTGCACATACATATGAAACTCGTTAAAAAAGATTGCAACTTCCAAGAAGTTTCTGTAAGATGATACAGTAGAGGTGATTTGCAAATGAAAATGAAAGGAGCTATCCTAATTCTCTCGCTTCTTTTTCCCATATTCTCCCTACCCCAACAAATCAGCAATGGCGACTTTGAGGAACTACAAAACAATTTCCCAACCGGCTGGGTTGGCTATACCGCAGGTAAGGGACAAGCGGAGGTCAAACTAACGCACGAAGCCCACTCCGGCAAGAACGCCATCCTTCTATCCGCTAAAAAGGATTCCATCGCTGGTCTCAATCGCACCTACCCAATTGGTAAAAAGGGCGAGGAAATGCCGCTCGGCGACCTATTCCCACGCCTTAAGGGAGGTTTTACTTTCTGGTATAAAGTGAAGAAAGCGGGAAAGGATAATGTTCGTTTCTATATCATCCCAATGGGCAAGGATAATCTTGAGATAGGTCCAGCCCGCACAACCTTCATTATTCCTACCTTCTTTGCGGGAGACGATAAGTGGCATTTCGGTGCCCTCGCTTACGATTATTCAGCGAATAAGGATGTCCGTTCCGTCCAAGTTGCTCCACGCATCAACGAGGGAGGAAACGACGATGGCGAGGTCATAATAGATGACATCAGCTATGTGGAGAGCGTGGGTGCCTTCATCACACCCTTGTCAATTGAGGTCAAAAGCGATGCCTTCCTCTGTAGATTCAAAAATGTCGGCGATAAAGAAGCACAAGGGCTCAAAGCTTATCTCTCTACTCCTGAGGGAGTTATCGCCGATGCAAAAGAGAAGAGCTTGGAGCTGAAGCCTGGTGAGGAAAAAGAGATAGAGTGGAAGCTGAAAGGGGAAGGCAAAGGGAAGGCAGAATTTCAGCTTCGCTGGAATTTAAATCCTCAAATGGAAGATTCCCTTAATTATCCCGTCATTTACGAGCCATCTTTGAAAATAAAGGAATTCTCCACATCCCACGCCCTGCTATTTAGAGGGGAAAAATACAACCTTCACCTCGTTCTGGCGAATGAAGGATTAGCAAGCGCCCAAAAACTATCCTTCTCCCTTTCCGCACCTCCCTCAATAGAGGTAAAGCAGGTAAGCAAAGCCCCTTCCTTTATTTCCGCCTCAAAGGAGGAAGAACTCTCTTGGGAGCTGAAGCCCCTTAGGGAAGGTCTGCATAAATTAAAGCTAGAGGTGAATTTTGAGGGTGGGAAAATAGGGAAGGAAATAGACCTTATCGTTAGTAAGCAGTTTCCTTATTTCCTTCGCTGGGAGAGGGGAGCAAGGATTATTGAAAAAGATGGGGATGTAATTCTCCAAAACGATAATTTGCGCCTCGTCTTCCCCAAGAATCCTTTCGGCTATGGGGTCTTCGCAGTGGATGTTAAGGACACAAGGGCGGGCTATATGAGGATGGCTCTCTCCCCTTATCTCGCTTACCTTGCATATAGGAGAAGAATTGGGAGGGAAGCGGAAGCTTTTCTCTACGCCTCAGAATATGTTAAAAGAGAAAGCCCGAACGAGGTCCAGCTGATTTTCCCTATCGCTTACCGAGACGATGATGGCGTTAACTGGCTGATGAACATCCGCTTCACCGCGAAAAGGGATGAGAAGACGATAGAGGCGGATTGGGACCTATCAGCCGAACATAGCGTTCACCTCCTCGCCATTCATTGCCCTCGCCTTTACATCGGTGAGGGAGTGTTCGGCTCCGATAAGGATTACGCCCTTTTCCCTGGTCTTTTCTATATGCTCAAGGGGGAAAGCTCCATTTCCACTGAGTTCGCCGACCCTCCTTTCAACGACCAACACGCCCCTCACCCCTATAAAATAACCGTTCCCCTGATGACCTTGTTGAAGGATAAACACCTAATCGGCATTATGTGGGACCCACTCCAAAAGTGGGATGGCGTGAATGTCTGCCCCTCAGCCCTCTTCGCTTCCCCCAACTGGCTTGAGGGAGAGGATAATCATCTCTTCGCCCTCTTCCTCCCATCAATTCCTCGCTGGGTTAAGGAGAACGAGGAGAAGGCAAGCGAGCCCTACCTCCTCAACCCCCAGGTAAAGCTATCCCTTCGTTATTGGCTCATCGCTGGCTATCCAATGGACATAACCGATTCCATTGACTTCTATTTTGCTAAATTCGGCGTTCCTCCCCTTCCCTTAAAGGTGAGAAGCTACGAGGAGGAGCTTCAATTATGTAAATGGAGCGATATCCCACCTCGCTATCAAAGGCTCTTAGGGGAGGTTAATTCCCTTGCCCAAAGGTGCGCCCTTGATATGGCTACGCAGAGGGAGGATGGCAGTTGGGGATTTAAGATGGACCCCCAAAATACGGAGATGTTGAAGAGATTTAATCCAAAGCGACCCAATTTGGGCGAGGAAGGCGACACGACCATCGGCACCTGCACTTTCGTCAATGGAAGGGCAATCGCCCTCCTCCGTTACACTCGCTTCACTGATAACCAGCTTACTTGGGAGGCTGGTTTAAAGGCGCTTAATTATATAACCGAGCATTTCACTCGCCCGGAAGGAGCCCAGACCTGGGAGATTCCCCTTCACGCCCCCGATATCCTCGCTTCCGCCAACGGTGTCCATCTCTATCTTGAGGCATATAAGATAACGGGAAATAAGGAATACTTGAAGAGAGCTGTTTTCTGGGCTAAAACGGGACTGCCTTTCGTCTATATGTGGAATGCCCCTGACCGCCCAACGATGATGCGTTATGCAACAACTCCGATATTCGGCGTGAGCTTCTACAACGCAGCCCCTTGGTTTGGTGTTCCCGTTCAATGGTGCGGATTGGATTATGCCTACTCCCTTTTGAAGTTGGCGGAATACGATAACAGCTATCCCTGGCGCCACATAGCGGAAGGGATAACCCTCTGCGCTATGCAGATGCAGACAACGGAGGGGGAACATAAGGGTGGATACCCTGATTCCGTCAATCTTATGACCTACACCAAGAGCGACCCTGGACTGCTCAATCCCGCAGGGATAGCGAGGAATGTCTATGTAATCCGAGACCCTGCTGAGGACCCCAATGGCTGTTCTTTCTGCATAGTGCATCAGGGCGAAAGGAAGATAATGGTCAACTCTGAGGCGCCTTCCGTTGTGGGGACAATTCTGGGTGGGAACCTTTTGCTCACCCTTAAGGCGCCTCGCTCGCTTCCTGGTCAGCCCCTTTCAACTTATACGCTCATCGCACCCGTTGAGCGACCCAAAGCGGTTTATAAGGAGGGCAAGGAAATGCCCAGCAATTTGGAAGGGGAGGAATGGTGGCGATATGAAGAGAGGAACGGTGGTCTGATAGTTATAAAGGTTAAGCACGATAAGAACACGCTGAACTTGAAGATTGAGGGGATTAAAGCGAGGGAAAACAGAAGCCCTCTGCTCACGGCGAAGCCTGATTGGGAATTCAATGTGGATAACGACACGGAAGGATGGTCTGAGGCTAACGACCTCGCTCCCTTCGTCGTCTCGGGAGGCACGCTTAAGGGAAGGTCAACGGGAGGCGACCCCTATATGACGAGCCCCTTCTTCAGGGTAGCGGCGAAGGATTACCCCTACATCTCGTTGAGGATGAGATTCAATCCTCTACCTGCGGGAGCGGTTCCCGACGCCCAGATATTCTGGGCGAGGGAAGATGAGCTGGGAATGACGGAGAGCAAGAGCGTGCATTTTCCGATAATAGCAGATGGTAAATGGCATATTTACAATGTTAGGGTAGCGGATTCTCCCGAATGGAAGGGAACAATTGTTCAGATAAGGCTTGACCCAGGAAGCGGAGGAAAAGACATACAATTTGAAATAGACTGGATAAAGCTATCCCAAGAGATACAGGAAGAATAAAGCCTCTTTGAATTAAAGAGAAAATACCCCGCCTGGTGTGTGCCTGGTGGGGAAAACCCTAGGTGTTTTCCCTCAAACTATGGGGAACATCTCCTTTTACAAATAGTTGAAAAATTTCCAAAAAGATATTTTAATCCTTAGATAAAGATAAAAGTAAATGATTGATTGTTGGGAATTGATAAGTTAAATTTAGAAGTTATGCAAAAGCTGCAAGGGAAGCTTTTTGTGTGGCTAAAAGCACGGTGTATTATTGGAAAAAGAAATTGAAAGAAGAATTATTCTCTTGAGTTTATGATTAAACGCCAATATCCCCACCTTCTTGTCGAGTCTAATATGTTATGGAATTATACAATGGTTTGACCAAATGCTATTTATCATTTATCATTTTTTATCATTATGGAGAATAAAGCGGAGCGAAGCTTTGGATATCTTTTGTCTTTGCATAATC
>JBMFMH010000156.1:0-4672 GCA_049970775.1 bacterium
GTTAACAGGTAGTTATCGCTTTCATCTATCCGGCAACTTCATATTCCAACTTATCCGGGAGGGAAAAGAACGCAACTATGAGATAAATCAACCCTATGAAGAGGACGATTAGCCCGGCAAGCAATATTATGGTGAGGAGAGCGCCTATGAATAGGAGCATACCGGAGGTATTGAACATTTTCTCTCCCGTTATCTGGGATAAAGCTTCAAGGCTTCTCCTGGCATAGATTGTTGTGAAGATTCCCGCTATCCATGCGAATAAAAAGAAGAGGATTAGAAATGGAGCAACTGCGCTTGCAGATTGGCGAGGCGGATTTTGAGGGAAGATAAAATACATTCCCATCCAACCGATATAAAGGGAAAAAAGAAAGACCGAAGAGATAACGGTTGCGACGAAAAAATCCTTGAAAAGCGATTCTCTGCCCGTAGCATCTGCTAACTTCTTGAGGGCTACAAGAACCAAAACGAGACCCGCAAAGGGCATAACTAATATGCATATAGCCCCTATTCCTCCAAGAAGCTTGATTTCCCTAAGGTCAATTTCCCTTCTCTCCATCATTTCATTTAACCTCCCTCGGACATTTTGGAAATTTCCAAGGAATCGGGAAGAGAAAAGAAGGCGAGCACTTCATAAATCTGTCCGATAAAGAGGACGAAAATACCTACAAGGAACACCATAGTAATAGTTCCCCACAAGATATATTCACCCGCCTTCCGAAATAGCCCCTCCCCTGAGGCATCGGACAAGGTGGAAAAGCTTCTCTTTATGAAATAGGCTGAAACACATAGACCAATCCAGATTATCAGAAAAGGTAAGGTTATCATAAGCCAATAGGGGAAATTCGTATAAGTGAAGATGGTTAGAAGGAAAGGAAACAAAAGGACAATTATTAGGGCAAGGAGCACGACGATGAATGAAACGATTAGAGCGAGAAGGAAATCATCGGCGATTTTCTTCTTCCCTAATGCTACCGAAAGCTTTCTCATCGCTATATAAAGGACGATTACACCGGCTAATGCCGAATAGGGACTCGCCAATTGGGAAAGGCTTCCACCAATCCCCAAAAGCTTGGCATTTTTAATATCAATTATTTCCTTCTCAATCAAGCATATCCCTCCTTACCTTTAAGGTGAATTATATCCGGTAGGGAAAAGAAAGAGATTATCGCAAAGATTATCCCCACCAAATAAACCACCCAACCGATGGCAACTATATAAAGCAGGGCGCCCAAGAAAATGAGCTTGCCGGCGGTGGAGAAATTCTGCTCTCCTGTTATGTTGGCTAAGGCGAGGAATCCCTTTTGGGCAAAATAAGAAGCCACGCTGTTCACCGCCCAGAAGACAGGATAAACGATGAGGAAAAATAAAAAGAAAATAAGCGGTTCTACGGGAGGAGAAGAAAGAGTAGGAGGAAATGCAGACGGTGGTTGTAGCGTGGAAGGAGAAGAGGTGCTAATGGCGAGACCAATGAAATATCCCCAGATAAAGAACATCACAAAGGGAATAACGACGAAAGATACAGAGGAAATAATGGCACAGAGAAGAAAATTTTGAAAAATATCATCCCTATTAATCGCGGAAGCAAGTTGTTTCACGGCAATTAATATGAGGATGAAGCCAACGAGGGGGAAAAGCAATAGCAATATCGCACCAATTCCGCCCACAATCTTCAGATTTCTCGCATCAAAATCTTCTATCTCCTCTATTTTCCTCTCCTCCTTTATCTCACATTACGAGGAATTAAACACCTCCAATCTGTCCGGTAGGGAGTAGAAGGCTACTACCTCAATGATTTTCCCTACGAAGAAGACTAATACACCTACAAATATTATCGCTGAAATAGCCCCATAAAATATCAAAGTTGCGGAGGTCTCAAACATCCCTACGCCCGTAGCCTCCGCAACACTATTGAAGCTCAACCTCAAAAAATAAGCCCCGATTAATACGACAACCCAAGCAAGAAGCAAAGCAAATAGAGAAGCGCCCATATGAAAGATTTTGAATCCCTTTTCAAAAGAAGAGAGAATGGTAACGCCACTTACGAAAACCAAGAGGAAGTTCCCTATCGTCATAAAGATGAAAGAAGTGAGGTAATCCTTGAAAATCGTCGGTTTCCCCGTTGCCTCCGATATCCTTTTCAAGGATAGAAGCACAAGGACGAGACCAGCAAGGGGTAATACATATCCCAAATAGGGGACCCAACTGCCAACTATCTCAAGAATCGCTCCAATGCCTCCCATACTCTTCGCGCTTCTGATATCGATTTCTTTGCTAATCATCGCCTGTCACCTAATTCCATTTTATGAGCCTTAAAAATCTTTGCAAGCAAAAAATTAGCAAAACAAAAATTATCTCTTTGTTTAATAAATCGCTTAAGGGGTGTTTTTAGAAGCGAAGAGGAAGGGCAATACCTGCTCTAAATCTTACCTAACATCCACCCCCTCCAAACTCAAAAGAAACTTTTTCCACTCCAATCCCCAGGAGAAACCTCCAAGCCCGCCATCTTTCCGTATAACTCTATGACAGGGGATAATTATGGGTAGAGGATTTCTCGCTAAAGCTTGTCCCACTGCCCTCGCATTTCTCCTATCCCCCAACCTCTCCCCTATCTCCTCGTAATTTCTAACCTCCCCCCATTTTATTTTTCTTACCTCCTCAAGAACTTTCCTCTGAAAGGGTGAGAGGGAAGATAAATCAAGGGGAAAGGAGGAAAAATCCACCCTTTCTCCTCTGAAATATCTTTCCAAAGCTTCCTCTAACTCGGGATATTTTTCGCCCTCAATCTGGCTTTCCGACGGCTTCCCTATATAAACCAATCCCACCTCGCTAGCCACCGCTTCAATCCAACCGAATTTCGTTTTCAATGCGAAAATTTTAACTTTCCCCCTCCTCCTTTCCCTCCTGATTTAGCACTTGTAAAAGCCTCTCCGCAACCTTCAAGGGAACCCCAGCCAGCCTCGCTATCTTATCAGGAGATGCCTTCTTCAATTCCTCAAGCGTGCCAAAAACATCCAAGAGCATCTTCCTCCGCTTCTTCCCTATTCCCTCCACCTGTTCCAAAGCGGACATAAACGCAGCCTTCTCCCTCCTTCCCCTATGCTGGGAAAGGGCGAAACGATGCGCCTCGTTTCTTATCCTTTGAAGGAGATGGAGAGCCTTTGAATCCTCCGGCAATCTCAGAGGCTGTGGGGAATCGGGGAGATATATTTCCTCAAGCCTCTTCGCCAAGCCAATAGTCGGTGGAAGGATGTTCTCCTCAAAAAGCACCTCCAGGGCGCTTGAGAGATGTCCTTTCCCTCCATCAATCACAATCAAGTCGGGAAAAGGTAGAAACTTCTCATCCCCTTTCTTCCCCCTCAATATCCTCCTTCTCAACACCTCCTTCATCATTGCGTAATCATCCGGTATTTTTTCCGTGTATTTAATGTTGAACTTTCTATATTTTGATTTCTGGGGCTCACCGTTCTCAAAGACAACCATTGAACCGACCGCTTGATTCCCACCCAAATGGGAGATATCATAGCCTTCAATCCTATGAGGAATGCTATCAAGATTCAACGCCAAACGGAGAGCTTCCAAGCTCTCCATTGCCTTACGCCTTCTCATTTCCCCTTCTTCCAATTTCGCTCGCAAGGCAATTGAGGCATTCCTTCTCGCCATCTCCACAAGCTCTTTTTCCTCTTCTCCCTCCGCCTTTCTTATACTTACATCCCTGTGTTTCCTCTCGCTTAACCAGCGAGAGATTAGTTCAGCATCCTCAGGCATATCCTCAACGATAATCAAGGGAGGTGGCAATTCACCCTGATAGTATTGGCGGATAAAGGAAGAGGTGATTTCCTCCCGGCTTTCTCCCTCCGCTCCTTGTAGGAGGAAGTGTCTTCCTCCAATCAGCCTTCCCGCCCTCACCATAAAAACCTGCGCCCCGATAACATCCTCCATTTGGGCAAAAGAGATTATATCCTCATCAACTGGCTCGGTGAAGACGACCTTTTGCTTATCTATAACCCTATCCAGCGCCCTTATCCTATCCCTTAACTTAGCCGCTTGCTCAAAATTAAGCTTCTCAGATTCCTCCATCATTTTATTCCAAAGCCTTTCCCTCAATTCCTCGCTGTGCCCCTCAAGGAAGGTTATGACCTCGTTCACCGCTTCCATATATCTTTCCCTTGAGACGCCACCGGAACAAGGGGCAAGGCATTGCCCGATGTGATAGAACAGGCAAGGACGAAGGTTCTCCTCACCAGTGAGAGGTAGGTTACATTGTCTTATTTGGAAGTTCTTCCTTAACAGGCGGAGGACTTCTTTTAAGGATTTAGAATCGGCGTAGGGTCCAAAGTAGCGGGCACCATCCTGCTTGATTCTTCTCACGATGACTATGCGAGGGAAAGGCTCATCCATCGTTATTTTGACGAAGGGATAATGTTTGTCGTCCCTCATCCGGATGTTATAGGGTGGTTTATACTTTTTAATCAGGTTAAGTTCCAATATAAGGGCTTCCGTCTCGGAGTCCGTGGCAATCCATTCCAAATCAGCGATGTTTTGGCGGATGAGGGAGACCTTCAAGGAGCCATCGTATTGACCGAAATAGGAGCGCACCCTATCCCGCAAGGAGGCAGCTTTCCCTACATAGAGGACATTTCCCCTCTTCCCTTTGAAGATATAAACCCCTGGG
>JBMFMH010000157.1:0-4527 GCA_049970775.1 bacterium
AAGGTAAAACCATTGGATTTAAGCGAGGTTCTTTTGAGAAAGCGTCTAGAACCTTGAGTCCTTGGTGAATCATTCTAATTCTAAGGGTGGCTTGTTATAGAGCCATTCCCTTAGCTCCAGCCATTCCTCCAGTATTTCCTTTCTGCTGACGGGAGGTTGTATCGTTTTACGATTCAAATCCTTAGCCTTGACCAATATCGCCTTTGCTTTAATCTCGTAGAATAGCTCCCCTCTTAGTAGGCTGCGCCGAAGGGCGGACGAGAGTTCCTCAAGGGAAACCCCGTTTGCCCTTGAAGCTTCCAATAGATTCAAAGATTTGACCTTGTTAGGGCTTATCTTGCTCTTTGCGAGAATTTCCTTGAGCCTTTTATCCTCAACATCCTTATTCAATATCACATCCACCATCGTCTCCACCAATTGCCACTCAACTTTACCGCTTTGGGAGTAAAGATAAATCAGACGGTGGAATTTAGCAGAAATCGTCTTCAAGCTCAATAAAACCCGTTTTCTCTCCTTAATTAAAGCCTCAAATTCTTGAAAATCCTTTTCCTCATCGGGGAACAAGGATTCCATTAGCATTTTTAAGGACGGTTCGTTTTCAAAGCAGGAGAGGGCATAGCCAACCTCACCTCCCAGTTGTGCCTGGCTTGCCTCAAGAAGGTAGGATAACTTATCGCCCATTGGAGGGTAATGAACGATTAGGCTCGTTCCCATTTTATCCGCCCTTTTGCCGGGAGGAAGAATCAAGATATTGAGTAGGTCTTTTTGGAACAGCGAAAGCTTATCCTCTCCCCAGGATGCGAAGAAACCCATCTTGTTCAATCTCTTCTCCAATTCCTCTCCATCGGGAGAATAGATTAACACATCCTTGTCATTCTCCCTTGCCTTCGTGAGGAGGGGATATATCTCCTCAATTCTCCCAAAAACGATGGGTGGGGCTTCTTCCTCGCTTTTTATGATTGGCATATCCCTAAAAGGAGGAGGTAGGTTCAAAGCGTCCTCCATCAAGGAAGGGAGCAAGAAGATTTTCCTCGTTTCTTGGGGAAGGTTCTCCTTTAATATCGGGTCGAAGAATGTGCTTGAGTAATGAAGCTGGAGAGGATTTGTGATAATAAGAACATCCGCCTTCCTAACCAGTTTTCTTATCTCCTCGTCTGCAAGCCAATGCGGGTGGAGGGCTAAGATGGAGGTTTCCTCTTCCCAACTTCGCATAAATTGGGAGATATTCAAGACGGGTTGAGCGGGTATATAGGGGATGGGTTGATTGAAGCTTTGGAGAAGATAGGAAGGGTCGGAAGGGGATAGGATGATGGTTCGCATTCCCTTTTTGAGTAGCAGGGATAAGAGATGGGCTATGTTCAAGGTTTGGAGAAGGAAATCCCCCTTCTTCAAGTTGTTTAAAATGTCCTCTTGCCATAAAATTTCCTCTTTTTCTTGGGGAATTTCCTTAATGGTCAGCTCTTCAATTTTTTCCAATTTCTCTGCCCAGGGGAAATTGGGGAATAAAGGCTTCATATGTTCACTGACTGCCCGATAAAGAGCTTTCCTTGATTTTTCCCATTCCTTGCTTCTCTTGAATCCGGGGAGGGAGCCGAGCGCAATCTCCCTGCTTTGGGTATCGGAACGAAGTCGTTTATCAAGGAAAATGACGACTCCTCTGTCCTTGTCCTGCCTTATGAGTCGCCCGAAACCCTGCTTGAAGGGGATAATCGTCATAGGAAGCAGATAATCCATATATTCGTCTTTGCCTCTTCTTCTTACCTCCTCCCTTCTTGCCTGGAACAAAGGCTCACTCAACGAGGGGAAGGGAAGCTTTTCCAAAATGAGATAGGAAAGCGAGGGACCGGGAACATCTATTCCCTCCCAAAAGGAGCGAAGCCCAAGAAGGGTTGCTTCCTCAATATCCCTGAATTCCCTAAGGAGATGCCTCTTGGAAACGCCCCTCCTCTGCCAGTAGACGGGGAGCATCCTCTCCCCAAGAATGGATTCCAGCCTCTCCCCTACATATTCCAACCTATCTCTTGCAGCGAAGAGAACAAGGCTCCTTCCCTCAACATAGCTGAGAAAATGGCGAAGCTCCTCCAATACATCCTCTTTGAACTTCTCCAGGTTATTATGGGATGCATCGCTGGACAGATAATCGGGAAGCAGAAGGAGGACATTTTCCTTGTAATTATAAACTGGCGGCAAGGAAAGAAGGTCATCATCGGAAACCAAATCCTCTAAGCCCAACCTATCAAGGAAAAAGCTGAATCCCTTCCCGGCAACGGTCAGCGTGGCGGATGTTAAGACGACCGAGCGAAACCTCTCATAAATCCTCTCCCTCAAGTATTCATTCACCCTAATCGGTGCTTCTCTTATCGCCCAGTTGATGTATTGAGGTGGTGGGGATATCATATCTATATCCTCAGGCGCATCTTCCGTGAGCTCCAACTCTATCCATCTCACTACTTTATTCTTCTCGTAATCCCAACTGGTGAGGGAGATAAGTTGCTCGACCATTTCTACAAGTTTATCCCGAAGGTTCTTCATTTCATCTGCGAGATCGGGAAGCTTGGAAGAGAGCATAAGGATGAGGCGGTCAAGGGAAAATTCCAGCCTCTCCATAGCCTCCTGAATTTTCTTGAGGATTTCCCTCACCTTAGCCCATTCATCTTCTCCTCTTTTATCAAGGCGTTTCATCCATAGGGAGGCGCCGTAAACGCGATGCGGGATGATTTTCTGGGAGAGAAAGAAGGAGTAAAGAGCCGAGCCGATTTCATCAAGCATCTGCCAAAAATCCCGCATAATGGCGAAAGAAGTTCGCAGTTCCTCAACATTCCCCAAAGACTTCCTCAGTCTTAACAGGATTCCCCTTTTCCCTTCTTTATTTAGAAAGAGAGAAAGCAGGGTGGAAAAACTCTCCTTGCTTACTTCCGAGCCGAAGGCATCGCTCGCTGCGTCCTCCAAATTATGTGCCTCATCTATTACGATGGAACAATCCTGGGGGTCATCCCATCTTTTCATCAAGAGAAGCCAATGATTGGTGATTATCAAATCCGCCTCCAAAGCTTTTCTTTCCGCTCGCTTGAAGAAGCATTTTGAATGAAACCGACATCTATAGTTCAGGCAGATATCCCTATCGGATTTAATGTTCTCTTTAAGGGAGGCGAGAAAAGGGAAGTTTCTGCTGAGCCAATAGGGGAAGGCATCCAAATCCTCGATTCTATCTCCCACTTCCTCTATGAACCTGCCGATGTAAAGAAGAAGAAACCTCTCTTCCTCCTCCGTTTCCTCAAAGAACCTCTGAAAGGCGTCCTCTAACTTGAGGAGGAAACGACGAAGGCAGATATAATTCCCCCTTCCCTTAAAGACAACATAGCGAAAATTGTGGGGAAGATAAGGCAGAAGCTTTTTCTCAAGGTCGGATACAGCTTGATTTTGCAGGTGCTTAGTATAAGTGGCTATTATCACCTTACCGCCACCCTTGTTAACCAAAAAAGAGGCTGGTAGAAGATAGGCAAGCGTCTTCCCTGTTCCCGTAGGAGCTTCTATCATTCCTATTTTCCCTTTATAAAATAGCTCGGCAACCTTCCCAATCATTTTTCTCTGGGAATCCCTCTTTTCCCATATCCCTTTCTTAACGATTTGCTCATAGAAATCCATAACTTCCCCCGTATCAAACCTGTATTCGTTAGGTTCCCTCATTATATTGGTAAGCTCCTCCTCGTCTTCCTCCATTTGCGGAAAAAGGATGGTGAAATCATTCGGCGGAGGAGGCAAAGATAGGAATTGGGCGAAGTGGGGGGAAACAAGATGTAGGAGGGAAAGAAACCTGCTTTCTTTAAGCTTTTCAAGAGCCTTTTTAATGAGACAGTAAACGGCGAGGCAATCGTAAAGGGCGTTGTGGGGAAAGGATTCCTCAAAGCTAAGCTCCTTCTGGATGTGTTGTATCTCCTCCCCAACCCCTATTTCTTTCACTAACTCTTCCAATGAATAGCTATTAGCAAGAGGAAAAGCGAGGGAGAACAGCTCAATGCTATCAAGGAAATGATTCTTTAATTCAATGTTCCAGGCGTTTAGAACGGAGAGGTCAAACCAGATGTTATGGGCGATGAGGGGGTAATCGGATAGGAAGCTAGTGAATTGCTTTAAAACTTCCTCTAATGGAGGAGCTTTTTCTATTCTCTCCCTCATAGAAGGTTGATTGAGGCGAAGCTTCAAGCGAAGGGTGTAGGGGATTTTTCCCAGCTCATCAGGCGGAAGATTTGCATAGAGGTCTATAAATTCGGTTATTTGCATATTTTCCACTTTGATGGCGGAGAGTTGGAAGGGGCGGGCTGATTTCTCCAATCCAGTGGTTTCTAAATCAAAGATGACGAAACGGTCAAAGGAGGGGAAGTGGAAAATAGTTGGAAATTTTTCCATTTCTATTAAATTATAGCCTAAATCTGGATGCTAAGAAAGACGGAAGAAAAATATTAAAGTGTGAAATCTACCCTTTTAACCTCCCATATGAGGGGTGCCAGGTAGTTGCGAGGAGCAAAG
>JBMFMH010000158.1:0-4432 GCA_049970775.1 bacterium
GGGGAGAAACGAGGAAGCGATAAAATGTTTTCAGGCTTTCATAGAAAGATATCCAGATGACAAGAGGGTTACCGAGGCGATGATGAACCTCGCCTGGCGTTATAGGGCAGTAGGGAACTTGGAGAAAACGAATGCTATACTGAATGAACTCAATAAGCGTTTGCCCGATAGCGAATTGGGATGGTTCGCTTTAGGTCTTATGTATGAGCTTGAAGGAGGAAAGGACCCGAGCAAATTTGAAGAGGGAGTAAAGGCGTATTTAAAGGCGGCGGAATATTTTGGTGACCAGAGACCGCTTGCCCTGTTGGGATTGGGGAGTTGCTATTTTCAGTTAGCGAGGTTTACGGATTGCTTGAAAGCTTTTCAAAGGGTATTGAAGGAATATCCGGAGAGAAAAGATTTTTGCGCTGAGGCTTATTATCTCTCCGCGAGGATATGGGTATATGCGGGGGATTATAAGAGGGCGATAGAGTGCTACAGGGCTGTTGTGGATAATTATCCAGAAATAGAGCGATTTGTTGTTCCCGCTCTGCTTGAAATACCCTACTGCTATGAATGTCTCTATGATTTTGAGACAGCGATAAAAGAATACGAAACTTCAATGGAGAAATTTCCTCAATATTATAATGATATTGCCCCGGAAGCTCTTCTGCGGATGGGACATTGTTATCTACAATTAGGGAAGATAGGAAAGGCGCTTGAAAGCTGGCAAAAATTACAAGAGAAGTTTCCCGATTTAGGGAGGCTTCAGGGAACACTGAGCTTGCCTCATATTATTAAGCTCTACAAAGATATGCCAAATGAGGTTCCTTCCTTTGTCCACTGCTCTCCTCCATCTTCTCCAAAGCCAACGGTTATGGGACCGTTAAATGTCGCTTACCGTTTGGGGCTTTCGCCAGCTGAAAGGAGAAAAATACTCATCATTTATGGGACTAATGGTGACCCTGACGAAAATCAAGCAATGAAAAAAAGGGCAGAACAAATCAGAGATGTATTGAGAAAGGCTGCGGAAATAAAAGCCGACAGCGAGGTTAGCGAAGAGGAATGCGCAAGAAGACATCTGCATATCATAGGCAATCCAAGATGTAATAGCTTGTTGGGGAAAATCAACGATAAACTACCGATAAAGATGGAAGGGAATTCCCTTATAGCGGGTGAAAGAAAATACCAGGGGAAAGGGATAGGGGCGGAAATGGTTATCCCAAGCCCTTTCAATCCAGAAAGATGTGCGGTAATAGAGCTTATGCTATCTCCAAAGGATTATATGTCATTATTCAAACCAGCACCCTATTGGAATGTGGATTACGCTATATTAGATATGGAAAATAATGAAGTGGTTAGAGAGGAGGGTTTCTTCATTAAGCACGACCCGATAAATTGGGAGGTTCCAAGGAAAGGAGGTGAATAGCTATTATGCCAACCTTTGTTAAAAAAACAAGGAGCAACAATGAAGCTTCGCCTTACGAGCCCCCTGTTATATTATCGAACGAACTTAGGGAATGGTGGATAGAGTATGGTCCGGTTGGCTGCTTGCAAAATTACTGCAAGTACCCAACCTATTGCGACCCAAACGCGAACTACTGTGACTTTAACCATGGTTTTTGTTCCCCTCCTAGGTATAGATAGGGGATAGATTTAAAAAGTATAAGGAAAAGGTTGATAGAGCGGGCTTGTCCCAAGATTACAGGGATTTGTTTTTATCCATGGGTTGAGATTAATAGACCCCAAAAAGGGTCGGCTAATTAATCTCAACGCGAGTGCGAAGTATATTCTCTCCCTATGTGATGGCAAACACAGCGTGAAAAGCATAAAGAATCTTGTTGCCAAAAAGTACGGGTTAGCGGTAGAACAAGTTGACAAAGATGTAGAAAAGTTTCTCCTCTCGGCTTATGAGGAAGGCATCGTGAGCTTTGGCGAGGAAGAAAAAAGTGGAGAAGATAAAGAAGTGAAGAAGGGGCGAGCAATTTATTGGGAAATTACCAAGCGATGCAATTTGAAATGTAAACATTGCTATGCTTCCTCTTCTTTACTGGGAAGGGAGCTCGATTTGAAAGAAATTGAAAGAATATTGAAAGAAAGCAAAGAATTAGGCGTGGATAGCGTAACCTTGACAGGGGGCGAACCACTTATCAGGGAAGATGTTTGGGAGATAATGGAACTTTGCCTTGTGCATAAAATGAAGCTATCCATCATTACCAATGCAACCTTGATTGACACCTTAACAGCAAGAAAGTTAGCGAAGCTACCCATACACCTCCAGGTAAGTATGGATGGGACGAAGAAGGAAGTTTACGAATTCGTTAGAGGTGAAGGAATTTTTGATGTTTTTATGAAGGGCTTAAACAATCTTCTTGAAGAAGGGTTAGCTCCCCGAACAACCTTAGCCCTTACTATTATGAAGCCTAATGCTTTTTACCTTCGTGACTTTTTTGCCTTTGCCGAAAGAGTCGGCATTAAAAACTTGCACTTCTCTTGGCTTCAATACCAAGGCAATGCAAAATATAATTGGGAGTGCTTAGCCCTTACAGTTAAAGAGCAAGTGAAAGTGGCTCTTTACCTTTTTAAACTAACTCGGTCAAACAAACACTTTGAAGTTTCAGGAGATTTATGCAAGAATTACTTATCGAGCTTCACCAATCCCTATTTGCCCCAGGAAGGTAGTCTCCCCTGCCCTTTGGGACATAATCCCTATATAGATGCTTATGGCAATGTTTATGGGTGTCAGCTATTTTCCGACCTCAATTACAAGCTGGGCAATAGTCGGGAAGAACCTTTGGGGGAAATACTTGACTCCTCAAATATTTATCGCCGTTATCACTCCTTGGTTTTACGCCCTTGGCACATTCCTGAGTGTAAGCATTGCCGCTACCTTCCTTTCTGTAGAGGTGGTTGCCCAGCGGAAGCAGTTTCCTTTTTTGCTGACCCCCTCGCTCCATCGCCAAGTTGCAATATGGCAAAAGCAATGTTTCGCTACTTTATAAGGTGCCTTATCAAAAACAAAAATTTCCTATCCGACTAATAGATGCTAATTCCTTTTAAAAGTGGTAAAATACAAGAGAGGTGATTTAAATGTTTTTGGAATTCTCTTTGCTTTTCTGGGCTTCGGGAGAATCTAAAGAGGAGCTCTTTGAGGAGGGAGAAAAACTCTTCTGGAGCAAGGAATACCACACAGCGGAGAACATCTTCAAGCGGATAGTTCAGCAAGGAAAGGATGGTCCCCTTTATCAAAAGGCTTTCCTCAGGCTCGCTCAATGTTACATCGCGATGGATAACTACGAGGAAGCGGAAAGGACTTTGAAAAGCTTGCTGGAAAAATTCCCTGAAAGCAAGATAGCTCGGGAAGCCCTTTTCCTTCTCGGTAGCTTCCATCACCAGCTTTGGCGTATGAAGGAAGCGGTGGATGTTTTCAATGAATTCTTGAAGAAATATCCTGATGATGATTTGCTTCCCCATACCTTATTTAGGCTCGTGGATTGCTACGAACATCTTTACGATTTCAAAAGCGCTGCTGAAACCTACCGGTTAATCGTCTCCAAATGCTCTCGCTATCATACCTTCACGCACCATTCTCTTCTTCGCCTCGGTCATTGCTATCTCCAAATCGGAAAGATAAAGGAAGCGATTGAGGCTTGGAAATCCCTCCTGCAAAGCTTCCCGAGCCGCAAGGCGATAAGGGAAAAGGTCCCGGTTTTGGAACCGTTGAGCGAAAAGCTTTACGGCTATTTCGGCGTTTTCCTCCATTATCATCTCTTAGGAACGGTTAGCCTACCCCATCTTATATCCCTCTATTCTGAGATGCCGGAGGAGTTGCCTCCCTTTGTTGCGAATCCCCTATCTGAGCCCGCCTTGGTTGGACCGATGAGAGAGGCAACACTTTTGAGCCTATTTGGAAGGAGGAGTGAGGAGAAAGGGAACCTTGTGATTGTATATGGGACGCAAGGGGATGAGGAAGATAAGGAGGCGATGAGGAAAATCGCCCTTGAGAGGAAAAAGTGGCGGGAGGAAAGGATGAAGGTTAGCCCGGATGTGAAAAGCGATGTTGAGGTTTCAGATGAGGATATAAGGGATAAGCATCTTTATCTAATCGGCAATCATAGATGTAACAGCGTTTTGGCAAGAATTATTGACGATTTGCCCATCAGGGTTGAGGGAGAGGCGATTGTGGTTGGGGATAGGGCATATGAAGGGGAGAATATAGGCGCTAAATTCGCTGTTCCCAATCCGCAAAATAGCGACAGGTATGTTGAGGTTGAGCTGGCGGTTTCGCCGAAGGTCGTTTTCTCAAATATAACGAGTATTCCCTGCTACAATGTTGATTATGGGGTATTTGAGGCAACCTTGCCACAAAACATTCTTTTAGAGGAAGGATTCTTCATCAAGCCGAACCCCAGGAGATGGAGGGTCCTCGGCAAGAAGGGAGAATTGTTATAGG
>JBMFMH010000159.1:0-4431 GCA_049970775.1 bacterium
GATTCTATAATCTCATCTCCAGAAGGGAGAGGAGAAGGTCTCGTAATAGATGGACGCCATAACAACCTTTGATGATGTCCAAGCCAGCCATATCTTATCCATATATTGCCCTGGAAGATAATTCCCATATGCAGATAGCTGGCTTTCATTAGTTATATTGTCTATGGGAACCATCCTCTCCGAGTTGAGAACCGTTTCCTCATCCAAAACAGGAACCACCTGCTGGTTGTTGAAAAGAAGGGTTATCGTCCTTCCCTCATCCTCAGGTGCGAAGTAAATCATCCCCGTCAGGGGGTCCATTGGATACCACTCGTATTTTCCTCCCGCTACCTTAACCCATATCGTTCCTTTTGCATCCATAAAGGCAGTTGAGCCGTAGGCATTCTGTGGTGGCATAAGGGAGAGAGCCCTTACCCTTATCGCCTTATGGAAGAGCGTCACCTGCCCTTGTGCCAGAGGCGAATGGCTCCTTCGCCAGAATATATGGATTCTATCCCTATTTAGATAGGTCGTCTGGGGGTTGCGTGGGTCCTGCTGTCCTTGCCAGCCGGGTTGCCCAACTGGTGGATGAAGCTTATTGATGGAGCTCTCCACAACAGCAATGGGTTGGGCATCAGTCAAAGTGGAGCCAGTGAGGCAGAGGACTCTCGGGCTGTATTCCGCAACGACATCGCCTTTGAATGGCTGCTGGAACATTATGATTCCCGCAACAGTGTCCATCCAAATCTTTCCTAATTGGGCATCATCAACGAACCATTTCTGCTTATCAGAATCCCATCGCCAACCCGTTATCTCTCTACCGTTTGCCCAGATGCGAGGGGCAAGATTGGGGTCATCTCTGCTCGTTAGCCAATACAAGTGCTTTGCGGTATAAATCGTTCCCGTCTCGTTCCTTTGCAGAGCCTCACCTAATACTCTCGGAAAAGCAAGCATCTGCCCGGAGAGGGTGAGCGCACCGGTAGCAGGGTTGTAATTCAAGGGGTAGCGGGAGAGAAGAATCTTCATTGTTCCTCTTGAAGATAAGAAGCCAGCGTAAATCAGTTCCAAAACGGGAGTGGGCTGTCCGTCCACATTCATAATTCGCCAGAGAGGGAAGGGGTCCTTCGCATAGGAGACCTCGCTGGGAACAGGCACCTTTCTATCCGCCTGCCAGGAATTTATATCTGTTGGATTGACGGGGTTGCTATTATAAAAGATTTGCCAGCTTCCTTTATCGCCCGAGAACCAGAGGAGGAGCGCCCAGGGGGTTGCCGTGGGCGTATAATTAGCGGGAATTATGGTGAGGCGTGGTGAATTCTTATAGCCGGCATCTGCGCCTATTTGATAGACCATAGAGCCATCGGGAGAATAGAAGATTCTGCCATCCCAGACTTGACTATTTTGCCTAAAAGCCCAGCCGCGCCAGAAGAGATGAAGCCCCGTTGCATCGCTGAACCAAGAGGGCTCTGTATGCTTTATGTAGAGAGGTGGGTCTGTGGAGGGGTCACCCGAGGGGTTTCCGATGGGAGGAAAGAGGGCAGGATTGGTTGAACTAGCGACGACCGTGGCGGGATTGGTATCCCAATTGGGGCGTTTGTTCTGCAAATCATCGTAGATATGGACATCTGGCCACTCGCTGGTTGGAATTGATGGAAGAGCATTGGAAACGGGAGTGGCAATGAGCTTGGTCATTAAGAGGCTCCAAGTGTTGAGGTTTTGGTCATCTTGGCGGGAGAGAGCGAGATAAACATCGCCGAGACCGTTTGGCGTCGTCATCCTCGCAATCGCCGGCCACTGAAGGACTTGCGCCCAAAGGTTTGGTTGATGGAAGGCAACAGCTGCCTCAACCACCTCTGCCTTCAAAACGGGATTGCTTGTTGCCTCAGGCTCAATAGCAGTTTGAGTGTTCGGGTCTCTCTGGAGCTGAAGGTCTTGGTTCAAATCCTCATAGATATGGAGAGTGGATGAGTAGACGCCAACTGGTTGAGCGGTGGGGATGAAGGCAAGCCAGGTTTTGAATTGAGCGGAGGTTGGCTGAGGTGAATCAGGTGGAGCTTTCCTAATCATACCGGGATTGCCAGCGGTTCCATAGATTGCGGGGAATTGATTGTAATCTATGTTCGTGAGAATCAATGTGCGGGAAAGGAAGACTGAGGGGTCGGTGCTATCGCTCCTCATCTGTTCCCTATCCGCCCTCAAAAAGAGCAGATTGATGTTGCCAGTGTTGCGAACCGTGAAGGTTTTAACGGGCAAAGTTAATTGAGAGGGGAAGGTTCCGTGAGGGAGCTTCCCGAAATCTATCACTGCTTCGTCAACCGAAAGGCTTGGAGTGGGAGGGACGACGACCCGCAAAATTAGATTCCTATAGGCTTCCTCTTGGAAATTAACGGGTTTGCCTGAATTGGGGTCCCAGACATCGGGAGCACCCCAATAGGGACTGGAGAAACTGCAGACGCCTGTATTTCTCGGACCTCTGTAATTATCCCAGAAGATTCGCAACATAAATGTTCTATCAAGGAGGTTTGCGTTTTCCTGGTGATTGCGATTCCAGGTTCTATAACCGAGAGGTGGACTGGGATTGGGAACCCAGATACCGTTTTGGGCATCCCAGACATAGCCATCAGCGGGTGGCTGATAGATTGGTATGTGGATGTAAACATCAACATCAACATATTGACGGGCGGGGATGGTTATATCGCTTTGGGTTAAATCAGCTCCTGTGCCAGAGACAGCTCTTACCCTGCTTGCGGGGATATCAGGGTAATCAGCATCCGTTTCGTCGGGAAGATAGTGGGGGATTAGGGTTATATTTCCGTTCATCCTTTTTACATCGGGAGATTCAACACGGATGTGATTTATATCTATATTAGAATTATTATAGATGCGAACGGTTATATGAGCCGAGGTTTGGTTATGCTGGACATCACCGAAATCGCAGAAGAAGGCTGGTATCCAGTGATTGGGGTTAGCCATATCTGGATTTGGGGTATTATAAACCCAGTTTCCATTGCCCGCTGGGATTTGAGAATTTTGCGGCGGTGTTGTCCCGACGACCTCAATGCTTAGAGGGTTATTGATGATGAAATATGACCTTTGCCCAAAGGTGTTCTGGGAATAAATTATAGTTCTATTAGCTTGATTTCCAGCAACCGTGATTCTTGCGGTTGCAGACCAGAGAAATTCTTCTCTCAACCGCCAACCCGTGCCTTCCGCACCTAACGGGGTTCCATAGGGGAAGAAAGGCGGAGCGGTGGGCATATTTTCTCTTGGTTTTAGGTGAATGTGTCCGGTGGCTCTCTTATAGCCAGGGTGTTGGGGGTCATCCTCAATCGTTAGCTGGTGAACAGCATTGAAGTAGCCAGCAGGTAGGCTATTTTGCAGGGAAAATTCAACGCTTGTGGTATCAGGTGGAAGATATATAGCCTTAAGGTAAACCCTATCACCCCATTCATAGCGTGAAGTAATTATGTTAACGGATTCGCTTGAGTTATCCACCCTGAATGCGGTGAAAGAAGTCGTATTAAGAGGATTGTAATTTTGGTCTGTTATATACAGCATCGGGCTTATTGGAAACATTACGACTTGCACCGCGGTCTGATTGCTTGGTATATCCCATAGATAGGCAGTGTTATATATCCATGTTCCTATGGTGGTGCCTGGAATAACCCTCACCGTCAGGGTGAGATAGAGGAATTGCCCTGGCTCCAATGCGGGGAGATACCAGAGGACAGCGTTGCCCGCTGTTGATACGGGAAGTGGCGTGGCGCTTACATAGCTCGTATTGGGGTCAAGAGGGTCATATATCCAGAGGTCGTAGAGAGGAATTGAGCCTTGGTTCCCAATCACAATGGTATAGGTAATAGTTCCGTTAGGTGCCACCTGGGTTCTATCAGCATATTTCTCTATGAGGGGGGCATAGCCACCGCCAGTTGTTGAAATTGCATAGATGTATTGGTCCTTAGAGCCCACATAAATCGTCATATCCGAACCTATGGCGGGAGAGGAAATGACCTCGTTTTGAGGGGCGGTAAAGGACCATTGCTGTGCCCCGCTCTGCGCCCAGTAAGCGTTGACCTTATCGTCCTTCGTTCCCACATAAATCAACCCATTTGCTCCTATCGCAGGAGATGAGATTATCTGTTTCCCCGCTGAAACAGTTGTTTGCCAAGCAAGTGTTCCGTCGTATTTGATTGCGTAGAGGTTTCCGTTATCCGCTCCCGCTATTATTAGGCGGTCATTTGGAGAGGGAGTTTGATTTTGGGGAGTTGGGGAAGGATACCAAACGGCAGGGGAGGAATTTATCGGACTCCCTATATTGTAAACCCAGTTTTGAGTTCCTGCTGGGGATAGTTCATAAAGCTTGCCATCTCGGGAAGCGACATAGATGAAATAATTGCTTGGGTCGGGAGGTTGGGAAGGATTAAGGACACTCGGCCAGAAGATAGCTGGAGT
>JBMFMH010000160.1:0-4339 GCA_049970775.1 bacterium
CCTTTTTATAAGCTCTCAAAGCGAGAAGCGTTGCGGTTGCTTCAAGGGAGAACTTTCTGTAGTAATGTTGGAGGAGAGCATTTTCATAGTGTGGCATAATGATTGACAGCAAAATTTTCCCTATTTTATTTACTTCAAGCAGAGATTTTTGGGGTGGCGGCAATTTCAAGGCTTTTATATCGGCTTCTCTATAGGGTTTCGATACATAGCTTATTAATTTCCTCACTCTTTCAGCATAAATCAACCTGGTTTCGTTTGGTTTATAATCTATTTTACTTATCATAGCCCAGATTAACAGTTTCGTTATGTTGTTCCATTCTGTCTCTTCTCTGAGCTCCTTAAACGCAGCATAGCTCTTGGAAGCCTCTTCCATTTTGTGTAAAAAATTATCCACAGCTATATATTCCATCTTAACACCCCTTTCAATCCCCGCCTCGCTTGGCTGAAATCTAATAAGGGCTTTGGCATAACTTTTGAGAAGCTCTGAGGATAACGATGTTTTCGGGATTAACCTCCTCATTTCCCTCAACCCAATTTCTTTACAAGCTTCACCCACTAAATAGGTTACGAAAATTGGTCTTGGACTTTCCTCAATCATCTGTCCCATCTTTATTGCTTTAAAAAGACAATCAAAAGCTTCCCTTTCCTTGCCTTCTGCGAAGAGATATTCCGCTTTGAGGGCACATAAAAAGGCGATTTTTCTCAACTTTGAGTATTCTGGGAAGAGCGTATTAAAGCCATACTCCCTTGGCTCTTGAAGCTGGGGAGATTGGAAAACAGGAAGCTTTAATGCCTTTTCAATAATGGGGAAAACGACCTCATTTTCTCTCAAAATTTTCTTTATCGCTTTGTAATCTCTTTTCCCCAGCATATCAGCGAGGATTTTGCTATCTTTTGGCAAACGAGATTTCCCATACGCTTCCATAAAGGTGTAGAATGCATTTTCCTTTTTTGGAACTTCAACTTTTCCCAGGCGCAAATCGGAATCATTTAGTGGTATATCTCGGCCAAGGGCAAGAATTATGGTAAAGAAAACGGCAAAAGCTCCGAATAGCAAAGGGATTAGAGGGAGGAATAGTTTGTTTAGAAACTTATATAAAGGGGAAAGGGGCTTAAACCAAATGTATTCTTTTAAGTCAACAGAAAGGCAAACAGAAATTGCAATCATCGCAGAAAAAGTGGAAATTATGAAAAGCTGAAGGATGAAAGCAAGAAACGATGCAAATGTGACACCCCATTCCTTTATGTCAATATACCAGGAAAGGTAGAAAGGAAGAAAAACAAGCAGGGAGTAGGTGAATATAAGCGAGATTATCACGAGAAAAAACCTCCCGATTTTCTTTAGTAAATTATCAGTCTTGGGCAATAAAGGGATGAATTCTCTTTTCCCAGTGCGCAGCTCTTCTCTTAACTGTTGGATGAAGAGGATGACGAAAATCACTAGCAACCAACTCCCAAAAGCGTAAAAGAGTTCATGTAGGATAGTAAAGGAAAAACTAATGGAGGAGGTGAAAGCTATCAGCATAATTGAGGGTAAGATTTTGCGCTTTGGCAATTCCTCACAACATTTTCCCTCGCCCATCATTCTCAATATGTTATAAAAATATTTTGCGAAAAGAAAAATAGCTAAAGGAGGATAAAAGAATACAAGGAAGCTGAACCAATAGGAATACTGAAAAGGCGTCAGTGAGAGGAAATGAAGAGCATAAATGGAAAGGTAAATTGCAAGGAGATAGATTGAGGTCAGTTTTAGAACCCTATTAAAGTTTCTCTTATATGCTCCCCAATAATCCCTTACAAGCTTTGCGAAGAGCTCTGGAGGAATCTCTTGCCTCCCAATTACAGAGCGTTCCTCTTCCTCCATTTTCTGCTTTGTTCAGCTGTTGTTAAATAAGAAAATCCTCAAAAGTTTATCTCAATCATCGGGTTATCCATTTCCGACATCCTCACCTCTTCGACTTTGCTCCCCCAAGGAGTTGGTCTCGTTCTTGTCCTCGGACCTCCTCCCATATCAACAAGTTTCTCTCCAACGCAATATATTATCCTTTTTTCCCTTGAATACCTCAAAGGTTCCCCATCGAATGGGTCCGTAGGCACTCGGGAAAGGTATGCCGGCACCAAACTGCTCAAACTTTCCGGCAAATCTCCTTTCGCCTCTTTATAAGCCTTGAGAGCTAGCAATATATCCGTAGCCCCAAGGCTGAACTTCTCTAAATAGTATTGCTTTAAAGCCACCCTATCAAGTATGGGCTCCATCAAACTATACGCCTCTTCCCCAAGGAAGTTCCTTGTAAAGAGGAAAAGCTTTACCTTTTTTGCCTTAGGTAATTTCACATCTTTGTAAACTTTGCCCACATTCTCTATTAGCAGGCGATAGCGGTCGTAAAACAGTTTCTTGGTGAGATTGGGCAAAAAAGCATATTTAAGAAAAGCCTCCGGATGACAAACCTGCTCCTGCCCATCAGACTGAGAAGTTAAAATCAAGGGCTTCCCTCCCATTTGGTCTATGCAATTTATGGTTAATGTATACTCCATTTTGTATACTCTTTTAATGGCTTCCCAGCGGTTTCCGAATTTCTCCAATTCCTTAACATAGAATTTGAGCTCGCTAGGGGAAAGGTGGCTTTTCGCTATTGCATTTCTCATCGCCTCTAAAGCGATTTCCTTTATCGCTCTCCCCACAAGATATTGGATTAATCCAGCTGGTCTTGGGCTATTTTCCACCATCTGTCCCAAACTTAGCGTTTTAAGATACCAGTCAAATGCGGATCTGTCTCTTCCCTGAACGAGAAGATAGTTTCCCTTTATAACACACCATCTGGCAAGCTCTCTCAGCTTGCTTAACTCAGGGAACAAAGTCGTAGGAGTAAATTTCGCTGGGTCAGCAACCTGGGGCAGCTGAAGATAGGGGAGCTTAAGAGCTCTCTCCACATATTTAAGCGCTTCCTCATTTCTCTCAAGCCATTCCCTTGCTTCCTTTGTGTCCAATCTCTCGCCTTTAAGCATCGCATCGTATAATGCCCTGTAGAATTGATACTTTTCTGGAGGAGCGGAAACCTGCAGATTTTCAATATGGAGTCTCTTAGCTCCCTCCATAAGTGGATAGAGGGCGTTTTGCTCTTTTGGAATTTCAATCTTGCTTAGGCGAAGCTCGCTGTCGTTTATCGGTGGGATGTCTCTTCCCCAGAAAATGTTGAGGAAGGAAACAACCAAAAGAAGAGCCAGAACGACGCTTCCCAGAAAAGCGGGGACGAGATATGAGGGTTTCCTCAGGGAGACTTTTGCGCTATAGGGCTCGGTTTTGAGGGAAGAGAAAGTCTGAAAAATCGAGTGGGAATAAACGAGGGAGAAAGGAAGGTAGAAAAGAGAAAGGAATAGGGAGGTTGTTATTCCCAGATACATCGCCAAATCCAAATCGGGGACTTGGTGGAATAGCAAATAGGGGATGAATATGCCGAGGGTTCCGCATATCACAACGAGGAGAATGAGATGGGGAAGGATGCGAAGAAAACTTCCCTTCACCAGATATTTACTTCTCCCCAGTGCCTGAACCCCTTTTCTTTCCTCAAGGACGAGGGCAAAGGGAGACAGGATAAACCAAGTGAGGAAAACAATTCCGGGGACAAAAAGGAGGAGAAAGCCGCCAGAAATTAATGCAAACAATAGGAAAAAGAGCCAAACAGTTGGTAAGAGAATCTTTTTCCCCTTACGATAAGCTTCTCCAACAGAGCTTTTTTCTCCCAGACGATAGATTATCGCGACGATTGACGAGGCAAAAAGGAGGAAGAGGGCTATGTAGATTAGGGCTTTTAAAAGGGAAAAGAAGAAGGAGAATCGGAAAGATGTGTGGGAAAGGAGAAGAAAGAGGGTGAGGAAGAGGATGGTGGAAAGAACAGGGAGGGAATAGATGGCAAACAGGGGAATGAAATGGGAACGGAAATTCCGCCAGCTGTCCCCAAGAAGCGGGATGATACCTTTTAATTTCCTATCTTGCTTCTCGTTAGCCATTTGAGACCCTCCTTCATTTAATTAGACAAAATTCAAGCGAAAAAAGTTCCAATAAGGATAATTCTAATGAAGTTTCACAGAACGCTAACAGATGATTTTTGCTAAAAGGGGAAAATTCGTTATAATTTTTAATGAGTTGGGGAGTAGTGTAACGGCAGCACACGGGACTTTGGATCCCTTAGTGGAGGTTCGAGTCCTCCCTCCCCAGCCAATGTCCTTTGATATTTTACCTCAAAAAGTTAGGAACCATTTCATTTCCCGGAATTTCTCCCGATAGAATAAAATTCCGACTTTATAGGAGGGGAGAATAGATTGGGGACAACACGAAGTC
>JBMFMH010000161.1:0-4287 GCA_049970775.1 bacterium
TTTCTCAAATGAGTAAAAATTCCCATTTAAATTCTAAATTCCAATCTTTTTTCTCTTTGTTAGGATTAGGTGAGGAAGAATGAAAGGCGGTTTTCTCTCTTTTTATGAATCTTTATGAATTATTCAACAAGACCAAAAAATCTTTAAGCCCCTTCATCATTTGATAATATCTTCTTACTTCATCCTCATCCAACGCTCCAGGCAAAATCAAAATCTCATCAAAAACAATCGCTTCCCCATAAGGGGCGAAAGAGAGAGAATTTATCCCATCATCAACTCTCAAACTGCGGGTTAAAACCCACCTCCCCACCTTTCTGCCGTCTTGATAGAGGGTTATCTCTCTTCCACAGGAAAAGGAAACAATCGTGTTGTGCCAAACTCCTCCTCTTAAATCAAGCGTTCTCATAATATCAAAATCATATATCCCGTTTATGTTTTGGATGCCGGGGAAAGAGTAAACCTGGAAAACACCAGCTGGTTTGGCAAGGGCACACCAAGTATCGCCATCCCCTCCTCTAACGAAGCAGGAGATGAATCCCTTCCCATTTAGCGAGAAGATTATAAACCCCTGACCGGGCTTATGTGCCTCCTTCAATGCCCACCAAACGGAGAGCGTTAAGGAGTTATGGGGTGAAAGGAAAGGGGAATGTAAGCGAAGGCTTTTCCCCTCCTGCGAGAGATAACCTCTTCCCCAAAAACCCTTCGTTAAAGAGGAGGATGAAAGAGTCTCCTCAATTCCCAAAAGGTTTAGCCTTGCCTTACCGCTTTCCTCCTCAAAATCGTTATAATAAATGACGGATTTCTCCCTGCCTTCCGGAAGGGTATCGGAGAAAAGTGAAGAGAGGAAGACAAAGATTAAAAGCGATATCTTTCCTAACCTTGTCATATCTTAGCCTCTTGGAAGGATACGAAAAACCTTCAAATCGTGCTTCTTAATGGGGAATCTCATCGTGTTATTCTCCACTTTCATCTCCGCACCATCATCCACATCTATGACTTTATAATCCTTGAAGCCAAGGACATCTGGCTTTATATGAACGACCGCTACCTCGTCCTTTGTGGAATAGGAAGTTATCGCGTATAAAGCCTCCTTGCCCGGTAGAGAATAGACAATGCCGGGCAAATCTGGATTTTCCGCATATATTGGTTGTCCCTTTTCGTCCCAATATCTATAAGCCACCATACCCTTTTCCTCCGCGAGCTTCAGAAAAGGTTCCCTATAAGTTTGCCAAAGCTTTCCCAGTTCTGGAACCCATACTGCTACTCCTCCTAAAAGGTCGTGAATGAGGGTTACCGCTATGTAGGTTTTCTGAATCCAAGGGTCGCTCTCCTGCGGACCGTGGTCGCCTAAAAGGACCGGCCAGGTGCCGGCGAGCTCACCGGTTGAGACAAGAAGGATGTATTTTCTCGGGAATCTATTCTGCACATCGCCTTCCGAATAATGCCATTCCCAGTCATATTGCAC
This sequence comes from bacterium, assembly GCA_049970775.1. Lineage (GTDB taxonomy): Bacteria > Armatimonadota > JACIXR01 > JACIXR01 > JACIXR01 > JACIXR01. The sequence goes on from JBMFMH010000161.1 coordinate 1,466, forward strand.
CGTTGCGAAGGCGTAAAGGGGCAGGATTTGCGTGCTGGTATTATGCACCATCACGATTGGCTCCATCCCTCTTTCATTCATAAAAGTGAAGATTCTCTTCTGCAATTCCCTGAGTTGCCAGATGCCCGTGGAGGGCATAATCGTTCCATCCTCTTTCTCGTAGGCAGATGTCATCATCGTGTTATAGCTTGGAATGAAGAAATAATTATCGTGGTATACACCTTTATTGTTGGCTATTTCAAAGGATTTACCAAACCAGTAAAGGGCGTAATCAATATAGGATTCAGATGGAACTATTTGGATTTCATATATTGAATCCTCGCCTCGGTAGGGATTGTAATCGTTGAGGCACCATTCATCCATAAAGGTTTGAAACTCCTCGCAACCGGCATAGGAAGAACGATTATAATAGAAGACCATAGTCGCCCCTAAATGGGCACGAAGATTGTAGCGCACATGGTTGATAAAAGCATCAACTCTTCCATAGGGTTCAAAGTATTTCCTCCCTCTTTGAATTACCTCCTCTATTTCTTGGTCGGAAAGTTGTCTTCTATTGCTTTCAGCAAGCATCTTCCAAAGATACATATCCTTCCCCGCTGGATAAACTGAACCACAATCCCCCAAGGCAAACCAATTTATGTCGGTGCCCAATAGATGGAATTTTTCCTTGAACCACCTATAACGCCAACCAGAAAGTCTTGGCTTAACTGGAGCTGCTAATATCCCGAATGTTATCGTCCTCGGCTTTTCAATCACAATCGGCTTATTTATCAAATTTACCTGTAGTTTGAGAACATCGCCTTCCCGTAAAAGCTGAAGATTTGGCTTTTGAGGGTCCCAACTCCAGCCCTTGTCGTTTTCAGCAAACCAACAAAGCCCCCTCGTTGGATTGCCGAGAAAGATGTAAGTGCAGAAATTCGGAGGGAAACTAGAGGTCATCAGCTTGCTGGCATCCCATATGATGCCCTGTCCCTCCGGCACATAATCGCTTAAGATAACATCCCTTACACCATCCGCCATTGCGTGCATCATCCTCGCCATTTCACCTTTAAGGGGTATCTCTAAGATGAGGGAATCAACCCTGCTCTTTGAGGGGAAAAGGGTAAGGTCAACCCTTAAAGTGCCATCGTAATCAAGGGTGGAGAGGGATTCAGCTCTTAAATCGCCCAAGGAGAACCTCGCCTCCCCAATTACCCTATCCTCTGCTTTTTCCCTAAAAGTAAGCTTTCCGCTCGGGGAAGCGAATTCCTTGCCCTCTATAACAGCCCTGTAAGTCATAGGGGAAGCTAAGAGCTCCCTCTTGATTCGCCATTCCTGGTCCTCCGTCTTAACCGAGGATAAAAGCCCTAAATCGTTTATCTCGTATTCCTTCATAACTGTGAAAAGCTTCCTCCCCTCAACTTTTATGGGAGTGAAAGGAGGAAACACTTTTCTGCTTTTCCCAAACCCCTTATGCTCCCATTCGGAGAAAACCTTTCTCTCAAATCTCTTGATTACCTCCCCCTTGGGCAGATTTTCCCCTTCCGCCTTAGCGGATATCAGGAACTTGCCGGAGAGAGGTGGAAGTTCTATAATCTTCTCGCACTTGCCATCCTTGAATTCCTCCTTCTTCAACTTTATTTCCTTAACGATTTTACCGTTTGGTTTATCCTCCTTTATCTGAAATAACAACGATGTCAACCTCGCTTCCTGTGGCAAAGCGGATATGTCGGCAAGAATACGCATTCTGTTCAAATATGGATAATAAGAGAAGAGGAAATCCACAGGTGGCTTAGCTTTTTCTCGGCTAATAATCCATTTCACATCGCTACTCGCCCTTGTCCAGGAATAATCCCTTGAATAATAAACCTCTTTTTCATCTGGGGAAGCAACTAAAACGCTCAGCTGGAACTTATCCGATGAAGTATCTTTCAGCGAGATTTCAAGGCTTCTTTTCTCTTGCGGATTTAAATTTATCGCTTCCTCCTTCACATCTTCCCGCGAATCCCTCTTCAGATAAATCCTCGCTTTTATCCTCAATGCCCTTTCAGTAGGATTTTGGATGTCAAGTGAGCAATTGATGTCCCCGAAGACAGGGTCGGTTTTATGGGTAAGCTTGCTGATCAAGCTGTTTTCCTTGCTGAAGATGAAAAGTATATTCTTTTGGGGGTTATAGCCGTTGTTTCCCAGACAGGACCAAGCCCAGGGCTGTTTGAAATCCCTGCAGAGATTTATCGCCCATCTGCCCTCGCTTGCCTTCCTGTTTTTGCTTAATTTTTCTATGGGGATTTCTATCTCGCAATGCCAAAAGCCGTTGTGGAAACCGTTGGCGATTTTGTAGTTCCCTTTCCAACCGTAATAGGCGTTGGTGGGAACTTCCCCCTTCGGGTGGGCAAGATAGTAAGCATAGCCGAGCGAGTTGCAGAGCATTTGATAGACAACGCCATTTTCCTCATCCGGCTCAGGGTCAATCCAAACTTCAACCGCATCATCAAAAACGATTTTCTCAATGTTCGCTTTTATCTGAGAGAGTATTTTGCCTTCTTTAGGCAGTTCCGAGACGATGGCGCAATAGATTTTATCCTCCGTAGCACCGACAAAACCGATTGCCCTTCTCGGTTCAAGTATTCCATTAAAGGAAAACCCGTCAAATTTAGCCGCGAATTGCCATTCTTTTTCATCCACATAGCCATCTATGTTGGGTGGTTGAGGCATAAGGGGAAGGCGATAAAAATCGCTTGCGAAGAGAAAACATGGAAGTAAAAAGAGCAGAGGGAAAACATTACGCACGCTCGCTCCTCCTTTCGGAAGAATTTTAAATTAGTTTGGGGAAATAATCAATA
>JBMFMH010000162.1:0-4226 GCA_049970775.1 bacterium
CAAAGTTCTCGCTTAATTAAAGGGAAAGGAGGGCGTCCTTAATTTTCTCCAATCCCTCTCTAATATCATTCTCAGAAACAGCGAAGGAAAGCCTAACATATCCTTTCGCCCCAAATCCCTCACCGGGCACAACAGCCACTCCCGCTTTCTCCAAGAGATAGGAAGCTAATTCTTCTGAGGAATTCGCTCCCATCTTATTCATATAATAAGAGAAATTGGGGAAAGCATAGAAAGCCCCCATAGGTGGAACGCAGGTTACATTGGGTATCTTCTTTATTTCCTCCAACAGGATTTTCCTTCGCTCCCTGAAAGTTTCCACCATTCTTTCCACCTCTTCCTTTAAATCCAAGGCTTTCAATGCCCCTATCTGGGCAAAAGAAGTGGGGTTGGATGTAGTATGGTCTTGAATCCGTCCCATCGCCTCAATCAACTCTTTGGGACCTGCCCCATATCCTATCCGCCAACCCGTCATAGAATATGTCTTAGACATTCCGTTAACAACTAATGTCCTCTCTTTCATACCGGGAAAGGAAGCTATGCTGATGTGCTCGGTATCATAGATTAATTTTTCGTAAATCTCATCCGAAATGACGAAGACATCGTTCTCACAGCACCATTCCGCTATTTTTGAAAGTTCTTCTCTCTCATAGACCGCTCCCGTGGGATTTGATGGGGAATTGAGGATGAGGACACGGGTTCTCTTTGTTTTCGCTCTCTCCAGTTGCTCAACTTCCAGCTTGAAATTCTTCTCCTCGCTCGTTTCCACTACGACCGGTTTACCTCCCGCCATCCTAATCTGCTCAGGGTAGGATACCCAATAAGGGGAAGGGAGGAGAACCTCATCTTTTTCCTCAAGGAGGGCATAAAGGGCGGAGAAGATGACGAATTTTGCCCCAGGCGAAACGATTATCTCCCTCTTATCGTATTCCAATCCGTTTTCCTCCTTCAGCTTCCTCGCTATCCTTTCCTTCAGCTCTTCTATGCCAGTTGTGGGTGTGTATTTCGTGAAGCCCTCGTCCAAAGCCCTTTTCGCTTCTTCCTTGATGGCTACGGGAGTGTCGAAGTCTGGTTCACCAGCGGTAAAGCTTATAATCCTTTGCCCTTTTTTCCTTAGTTCCCTTACCTTAGCGGAAAGGGAAAGTGTAGGGGATGGGGAGAGCATCCTCGCTTTCCGAGAGATTTTCAAGAAGGTTCACTCCTTTCCTAGGAGTAAGCATTTATTGACAATATACTTTTTCACATTATAATATTATTTTACAATTGGATAAAGGAGGTGTCAAAATTTTGGAAGCAGTCAGAACGGAAGGCTTGACAAAGCATTTCTATGACCCTCTGCGTAGGCAGGCGGTGACGGCGGTTGATAATTTGGACTTGGTTGTGGAGAGAGGGGAGATATTCGGTTTTCTTGGACCAAACGGGGCGGGCAAAACAACTACGATAAAGATGCTTCTCGGGTTGATTTTCCCGAGTTCCGGGCAAGCTTGGGTATTGGGCAATCCGATAGGGGATAAAAAGACGAGGGAGAAGATAAGTTATATGCCTGAGAATCCCTATTTTTACGATTTTATGACAGGCGAGGAACTGCTCCATTTTTATGGAAGCCTATTTGGATTGAAGGGGAAAACCTTAAGGGATAAGGTTGACGAGCTTTTGGAGCTCGTCGGGTTGAGCGAGCATAGGAAAAAGGAGGTGAGAGGATATTCCAGAGGGATGTTGCAGAGAATAGGAATCGCCCAATGCCTTTTGAACGACCCCGAGCTTTTGATATTGGATGAGCCGACCTCAGGACTTGACCCAATAGCCCATAGGGAGGTGCGGGAGTTGTTCATACGCCTGAAGGAGCAAGGGAAGACGATATTGCTTTGCTCCCACCAGCTATCGGATGTTGAGATGGTTTGCGATAGGGTAGGGATAATGAATAAGGGCAAGCTCGTCAAACTTGGGAAATTGGAGGAGCTCTTAAGGGTGGGAGAGATGGAGATAGCGGTAGAGGGTTTGGAGCCCGGCAAGATTGAGCAGGTGGAGAAAGTCGCTTCACGAGTTTATAAGAAAGACGGAGATTATTTACTATACGCTGATGGAGAGGAAAAGGCGCAGGAGATAATAGATTTTGTGCGCAACAACGGAGGGAAAATCCTCTCCATTGTTCCTTTAAGGCGTTCCTTAGAGGAACTATTCGTGGAAATAGTAAAGGAGGAAGGTTAAATGTCGGTAATTTGGAATATCGCGAAGGCAACTTTCAAGGAAACTATGCAGAAGAAGATAATGTGGGTCTTCTTCGGCATAGCGCTTTTAATAATAGGCTTATCCTTTTTGTTCACCTACTTCTCACCTTCCGAAGAATTACAGCTTATTAAATCAATGGGACTGGGAGTAATCTACCTTTTCGGCATACTGATAGCTTTGATAATAACCGCCGGACTAATCCCCACAGAGATTGAACGAAGGACTTTGCACACCGTTCTTTCCAAACCAGTTGAGAGATGGCAATTTGTAACGGGAAAATTCCTCGGCGTTGCCCTTGTCCTTTTTATGAATATGATGCTTATGGGAATAGCCCTCTTAATCGTAGTTCTCAGCAAGGGTAGCGCAAGGGCTGAAGGTTTCCTCAAAGCCCTTATAACAAACTCGCGCATACTGGAAGCCACTTTGCTCCTTTTCTTTTATTTATTAATTCTTTCCGCTTTAGCTATTCTTTTTTCCATCCTTACCACAACGAATATAAGCATAACCCTCACCGCTTTCATCTTTGTCATCGGTTCCTTATCCGATTATGTTGTAGACCTTATCAAACTCAGCCATAATCCCTTGACCCAATTACTTTTGAAAATTCTCCATCTGATAGTTCCCAATTTCGCTAATGCCAGCATATATAACCCCGTGATTCACAATTATATTCCCTCCGGGGAAGCTCTCTATGTGCTTATGGCAATCGCTTACTCCCTTGCTTATTCTCTCATCCTTATCCTGCTTTCAAATTGGATTTTCACGGGAAAAGAGGTTTAGCGGAAAATGGCGGGCAAAACCAAGCGCATCTTTCTGCTTCTAATCCTAATCGCCTTAGTGATAATCCTCCAAACAAGGATAGATGTTTATCGGGTGAATTATAGACCGAAGGAGATAACCTCCTTCGGCTACCTATCAAGGGAGGTTTTAGCAACCGCCCTTATGGGATTGAGGGAGGTCGCCGCTGGGCTATTATGGCTGAAAATTGAGGATTATTTTCACAGTGGAGAACACGAGAAGATTCCTCCCCTCATCAGGATAATAACTTGGTTGGACCCCCATTTCATTGAGGCTTATAGTTCGGGAGCTTGGCAACTCGCTTGGAACTCTGAGGATTGGAGATTGATACCATCAGCTGAGGAGTTCCTTAAGGAGGGAATCCAAAATAACCCCGATAAATACGAGCTTTATGCCGATATGGGTTGGCTTTATTACGACAAAGTTAGGGATTACGATAAAGCAATTGAGTGGTATAAGAGAGCGTCTGCCTTGCCCTCTCCTCCTCAGGTCAAAAGGATGCTCGCTCATTCCTACGAGCGGGCGGGAAAGATAGACGAGGCAATCAAAATCTGGAAAAGCCTCATTGAAGAGGCAAAGAAGGAAGTGGAGAAAAATCCCAAGAATTTTGAAGCCCTGTTCAATCGTGATGTTGCCATTCATAACTACAATATGTGTATAATAAGAAAAGTGGACAGAGCGGAGCTTCCCAAGCGGGCAAAGGCTTATTACCTCTCCTATCAAGTATATCGTGTATCCCCTCGCATATTGCAGATTAGAGCCAAGACGAACCTTCCCGAGCTTTCCCGCATCAAGGTATCTCTTGTGGATGCGGATATAGCGGAGAGAAAGAAGAAATCGCTTGGTTGGCAGCTTATGAATGTAACGGAATACATAGATGTCTGGCCTCAGGTAAAGAAGGGCGAGATGAAGACGGACATTGACCTTACCGATGCATTAAAATATCCCCTTAAGGGAGATAGATTTATACTAACCCTCTCCTTCTTGCCCCAAACACAGCCGGTTGCGGTGCAGGATGTAGTGGGCTGGTTAGGGGAGGGGATGGCAGGCGGTGATGTGATAATTGTCCATTCATCACCTCCTAAAAAGAAGCTGGAGAAATCAACGATTTTGACCTTGAACGATATAACGGGGCAGAAAACCCTCTTGCTAAAAGAGGTAAAGTAAGCGAGCTTAAGAAAGAGAAATATTTTGCTTTGTTG
>JBMFMH010000163.1:0-1756 GCA_049970775.1 bacterium
ATTCTCGTGATGAATGCCCACTATTCATCCCGGTTAGAAAGTAGCGCAAGATGTTAAATCTATTTTTCCCATACCAGCAACAAAGCCAATTTTTCAATTTGACTTTTCTCTTTTTTGCTTTATTAATTAATAATCGGCTGTAGAAAGTAGGTTGCTTCCTATAGAGGAAGCTAAAAGGTGCTTAAAGCACCTGCCTGCCGAGGCCAGATGATTTTGGACATCTCAAAGGTCCCTGTCATCCCTCGGCAGGGACCTTTAATTATATATAAGGAGGTTATCCCCTTATGGCTAACATCACGAGAGAGAAGAAGGAACAAATCGTTGAGGAGCTTTACAGCCTATGGCGCCAGAGCCCTGGCGTTATCCTCACCACATATATGGGAATTGATGCAAATAGAATGAGCGAGTTGCGAAGGAGGATAAGGGAGATGGGTGGGCTTATGAAGGTCGCCAAACACACATTGCTAAAGATATGTGCTCGCAGGTTATTTGGTGATGATTTTGAACTTGATTCCCTACTGCAAAATACTCCCACTGCGGTGATTTTTCTCCCTCCAGATTTCCCCCTCTTTCTTCAAGGTTTCAATCGTCTGACCAGGGAATACGAAGCTGTGAAGATAAAGGGGGGTGTTATAGAGGGGCATAAGTTCAATGCGGAGGAATGTATAGCGCTTGCCAATCTTCCTTCCCGAGAGGTGCTTCTTGCCCAACTGACAGCCGCTGTAGCATCCCCCATAACATCCCTCGTTTATACATTGCAGACCCTCATTGCCCGACTCATTTGGGCTTTGGAAGCTATATCAAAAGCAAAAGGAGGTGAATAAAGTTGACCAAGGAGGAGATAATCGAGGCTATCAAAAAGATGAGCGTCTTAGAGTTGAACGAGCTGGTGAAGGCTCTGCAGGAGGAATTCGGCGTGAGCGCCATTCCCGCGGTTGCGGCAGCTCCTGCGGCAGCGCCAACCGCTACAGCGGTCGCTGAAGCTCCTCCCGAGGAGGAGGAGAAGACCACCTTTGATGTAATCCTGAAAGAGGTAGGCGAGAAGAAGATTCAGGTCATCAAGGTGGTTAGAGAACTCACTGGTCTCGGGCTGAAGGAAGCCAAGGACCTCGTTGAATCCGCTCCCCAGAAGGTTAAGGAGGGAGTGTCAAAGCAGGAGGCAGAGGAAGTAAAGAAGAAGTTGGAGGAGCAAGGCGCAGTAGTGGAGATTGTATGAATCGTGTTGTGGGGAGGGCAGAATGCCCTCCCCACACCCTCTAAAATATGAAAATAAAGATAAAAGTAGAACGCCTCCCCCACGCTAAAGGTATTCCCCTTCCTGCTTACATCACCCCTCATTCCTCTGGAATGGACCTTCGCTCTTGCGTTGATTGCGTTTTGAAAAAGGGGGAGATAAAAATCATCCCCTGCGGAATCAGAATAGCAATACCTCGTGGATTTGAGGGACAAATCAGGGCGAGAAGCGGTTTAGCAGCAAGGGGGATAATCGTTCCCAATGCTCCGGGAACCATAGATGCTGACTATCGTGGTGAGGTAAAGGTTATATTGGCAAATATCGGTAGCGAGGAATTTGAGATAAAGAGGGGAGATAGAATAGCCCAACTTGTGTTCACGAAAGTCGTGAAGGCGGAGTTGGAGGAAGGTCTTCTTGATGAGACCGAAAGGGGAGAAGGTGGTTTCGGACATAGCGGAGTTGAATAGCCCCCTAACCGCTTTGGTGGATGGACGCATTTAAAACTTTTTTAAATTCTCTAAA
>JBMFMH010000163.1:1856-4168 GCA_049970775.1 bacterium
TTTTTTGTTCCCTTAGCCGAAGAAAATTCTCCCTAAAACTTAAATCTTGATTTTCTCCCTCAAACGCCTTTAACCCTTCCCTCTCTCAATTTGCCTTCATATTTTCCCCTCTTTAAGATGAATGCCCGACATTCATTCCGAGTAGGAAGCTATAGCAAGATGTTCCCTTTGTTTTTCACACACCAAAAACAAAGTTGACGCAAAATTAAAAATTTCCTTATGTATTTTTAATATTGACTGCTATCTTATTCTTGTATAGAATTTTACAAAAAGAAAGGAGGTTTGGAATATGAAGAGGATGCTTTACCTTTTAGCTTTGCTTTTTGTCATTGTCCCCCTTTTCGGGCAAGAGGAGATACCGGAGATAGCGGTGGAGATTCAGGTGGAGGCGGAGAAGGAGAAGCCCGCTAAGGTTGACGAGATTCCCTTAGAGAAAATAGAGAAAATGGTCAATCTACGCTCCGTCCCCGAAGTTCTCAAGCGCCTTCCGGGAACGGAAACCTATTATGGACCAGGTCTGGGAGCCTCTATGCCTGTGGTTAGAGGAAACGATTCTAAATGGACGCAAGTCCTATTAGAGGGAGCCATCCTCTCTCCCATCGGCAGACCATTTATGCTGAATATGATGCCCCTAACCGCAATAGAAAGCGTAGAGGTTATAAAAGGACCTGCACCGCCCCAATATCCGGGCTCAACTATCGGCGGCTTGGTTTTGCTCAGGATGAAAAGCGGAGATAAATATCCAGGCAGTGGGGCACGGCTAACGCTCGGCTCCTACGATAGGCAGACATATGAGCTATGGAGCGGTGGAGGGAGCGAGGAGAGAAACTATTTCTTTGCCCTCAATAAGGAATCCTACTCCGGATGGGAACCCCATCAAAAGAAGAATTTCACCGAGGCTTCTTTAAAGCTGAATTTTTCCCCTGAAGAAAAAGCAAAGCTAACCATAGTCGGGACATCGCTAACGGGAATCCTTTGGGGATTGAAGCAGAAGGGTCCTAATCCAGCTATGACTTGGCTTCCAGAATGGACGATAGACCAGCGTGCCCTTGCCTCAATCACTTACAATAGGCAAGTGAGCGAGAAAGCCGATTACTTCCTTAGAGTGGTTCCGTTCTCCTTTTCCGGTGAACAGAAGATACAGACTTACCCCGCTGGTCCCGCCCTTATGCCTTGGCGCTATTCCCTCTTGAAGACCGAGTATCAATACAACATCCGCCCTAACCCAAATGCTATCTGGACGCTGGGACTTGGCTATGAGAAAGATACATTAAGGTCGCCGGGACAAATAACCTACAAAGACATAGTTAATAAATACGGAGGAGTTATCCCTGCTTCTCTTTGGGAGAAACACGCTCTCAACTATAATTGGCTCTTCGTTCAGAACACCTTTATGCCAGCGGAAGGGAAAGCTTACACTTTCGCCCTTCGCTACGATGCTGCTGACCCGGGCAAAACCATATTCTCCCCATTTATCAGCGGTCATTTCGCCGTTAATTCAACATCTACAATGAGAATAGCCGTCACAAAGAACAGAAGATTTGCTGACCTCCACGAGCTTTATGGAGAGGGTATATTCAAAGGGAATACGAACCTCAGACCGGAAACGGGATGGACATATCAGCTTGATTGGGAGAAAAGGATAGCTAATTCCTCCAAGCTTGACCTAACTATATACGAAACTAAGCTTGATAATGTGATAGGGGCGGATGCGAGCACGAATAACCAGTATATGAACATTGGCAGGGCAAGGATAAGAGGCGTTGAGATGGAATATGAGAAGGAGATTTCTATGGGAAGTTGGTGGGTTAGCTACACCTATCTTGACGCAAAGGACCTCAATAAGAACAGGGATTTGGTGATAATTTTCCGAACCGCTTCCCCGAAGAATATGTTTAAAACGGGATTTTCCCTCAAGGGGAAGGATGGGACAAGCTATGATTTGGAGCTTTTTGCCTATGGTCCGAGAAAGACGGATGTGGATGTTCCCACCGTCGTAAAACAAGACCCTTGGAAAGGCGTCGTCATTCCTCCTCAAGTTGGTGGATATGCTATCGTCAATCTGAAGTTGAAAAGGAATGTGGGAAAGGATGGAGAGCTGATTTTCTCCCTGGAAAATCTCTTTAACAAGGAGTATCAAGACCTGCTTTTCTATCCCGCACCGGGAAGGTGGTTGAATATCAGCTACAGCAGGAGCTTTTAATCGGTTTTGTTAGAGAAACCGATAAAAATTATAGATAAACAGCGCAATTCCCGCTGGCAGATGTGCTTCGTTAAGTCTTAAGGTTTTGTTGCATAAATCAGAAAGAGAG
>JBMFMH010000164.1:0-4062 GCA_049970775.1 bacterium
TGACCCTGATGATGAGGAAATAGAATTCCCCGCTGAATATGATTTCTAAGGAAATAGTGATGGCTACGAAAGTGAACCGCTCGAGCCTTTCTCGTAATCGTTTAGGAAGTTAATCCTTTCTTTAATGGATGGCAAACTCTCTATCTCGTTAGTTGTAAATCCTAACTCCCTTAAGAGGCAAATCTCCAATAAAAGCCTTAATTTTTCAGTATATAAGAAAAGTTCTGAACGGTTCGCTGAGGAGGGTTCAAGCTCTTTATCATAGTGGACGAGATAGTTTCTCGTATTAACAACTTTTTGGATGAACTGGTCATTGTTCTCTATGAATTTGTTTGTTATGTTCGCATTTGCTGTTAAAATGTCTTTCAGTTTTTTTCTTAGGGATTTCTCGTTTCCATATCTCAACATCTCCTTTATTCTCTCTTTCAAATCCGATGATGTTTCTCGGGGGATTGCATTTGTGATTATGTCGCGAATTTTCTTATATTCCTCGTTTGAAATATATTCTTTCTTGAAGCTTTCGCTCCTTGTGTGAAAAGCTTCCACAGCGCATATGAAACTTAAAAATTTATTTTCAATATAGAGCTCGGGATTATACAAAGTCCCGAAGAAAAGGGGATAAACGGGCTGTAATAAATCCGCTTTCCCAAGCCAGTTGGCAAGGACGGATTGGCATCTATTGGATATGGAGCTGTAATTGAAAAGCATTTTGGGAGGTGAAAAGGCAGGCAATTTTCGTGGAATACGAGGAAGGGCGAAAAATATATCTACTTTCTTATCGTTTTCCGTTTCTCCCTTTACTGATAAAGGATAAACAGGCATTCCGACCGCAAGAGTGAGAAAATTCCGAATAATTGATATATATTCTTCGAAATATTCAAGATTTTGGGGATTGGCTGATTCGAATTTCACCCAGCTAAGTTGTGTTATCTTTACACCTTTCGGCTCGGAAGGCTGGTATAATATGAGATTGGTTTGGATGTCGGTATCTATTGAGAGTTTTAATTCACTGCTTGAATAAAGTTGAATTTCTTGTGATGGTGAAGTTGCCTTGATATGCAGTTCCTGCGCGTTCTGGTCGAGGTGTAGTTCTATGAAGCGCTGATCTAGCCAATCGTCCAAATAAAGATAGCGGACGGAAATTTTCCTAAATTTTATCTCTTCTGGGCTTGGGAAGTGTTCACCTAAATACATAAGATCAGCCTGCATAGTAGCGGATTGGTAAAGTGGATTTCCTGATGAAAGACCCAAATTAAACTGGATTTCACGACAGTTCTCCAATGTAACGGGTATTCCTTTGGAGGCGAGCCCGAGAACAACTTTTTCCTTGGCTGGCTCCTGCAATTTTTCCAAATCTTGAAGGAAACGACCTCCTATCAATTTAAGGAAAATTCCTTCCTCGGGTGTAAATTTCAGTATACCGGCTAATATATTATCGGGGCTGTGCGGTAGCCACCATATTCCTTCGTATTCAAAGCTTTCAAGCATTGTCAACTCTTCTTTCATTTTGGCGAGCTTATAGTGTCCAGAAGTTCCTTTAAGCTTTCAAAGGGATATTTCCTGAAATCCTCCTCGTCAACCCTTATAAATTCCCATTCCATTCCTGTTAGTTCCCTTACATCCCTACACCATACCCTTGCTCTTTCATCCTTATAACTCACATCCACATCTTCCCTTCCCTTTGTTTCTATAATAAATCTCTTACCTTGGGATACAACGACGAAATCGGGAAAATAATATCGCAGATTGCCCTCGTGGTCCCTATATTCCATATAAAATCCAAGCCTCATCTTTGCTACGATTTTAGCGAAGGCATCTACATCCTCTGCTTTATCCAAAAATCTGGCAAAAGCGACCTCAAAGGCATTATCGCAGGGAACATAATTGAAAATGGATTTATTAGCTGGATAGACTTCCTTTCCCCATACGAATGGCTTTGTATCCGAGAGCCTCACAAATTCTACCTCCAATGGTTCCCTTTCCACAAATGTTAAATCCCTGAAATATTTCACGAATAGACGAACTAACTGTTCTTGAACCTCAGGCGAACTGAGATTATAAAGCGCCCTGAGGTCCTCCTCAAGGTTTAATTTTTCTTGGAAAAGCTTCTCCACCACATATTTTTTGACTAACGGATAAAATACAGCGAAGGCGCCAGGAATCCGAAGTTCTTTTAAAATAATATGCGTATAATAACCTATAACGCTTTTTGGGTCCTTTGGAACAGGCAAAGTCCATACTTTCTTTATCACTTCCATTCCCCTCAGCATATCCACTCCTATATATTCTGTCTTCAGAACCTTGTTTTCAAGGGGAAGATGCAGTGGAGGAAGTTTCTCAATATCCAATTCGTCTAAGGATGGCTCTCTTAGGCGGATTCTTGGCGAAAGTATAGGGAGTTCTATATCCTTGTCTTGTTTGCTTTCCTCAACGAAAATAGATATCGTTTTTATCGGGCTATTAATATTTATTCCGCCGAATCTTATTCCTTCCTGTGCTTCCAAGTCGCTGATGATATCTATTAGGGCAGGTGGTCCGATTACCTCAAGCGTGTTTATTGATTTCTCGGGGATGGCTGGTTCCTCAGGGAACATCTTCCTCAAGCCTCTACCTATTACCTGTTCAGGGAGGACCCTTCTTTGAGAAGTATATGAGCGTAATCCCACGATTATATTGACATTTCTAACATCCCAGCCCTCGTTAAGCATCATCGTGCTTATTATCGCTTCATAGGGGTTTTTCGTGGGGTCGGGGTCATCTATGGTTTTGGCAAACTCCCTTGCCTTCGGAATATCAGACTTTTTAACCTCACCCGTGCTATCAGTGTGGATAAGGAGAACCTTACCTGTAAGGTCGGGTATTGAATTGACATATGCGTATACCTCATCGGCTTCTTGGTTATCGGAACATTGGATGAAGAGGACAGGCTTAACTGATAATAATTTAAGTTTTTTCTTATAGGCACGCCATCTTCTTATCCCTGCGTCAATCCACGCCCTATATCTCTCAACCGCTTTTGAAGATGGAACTTCTTTTGCCTTTCTGACGATTCCCTTGATTGGTAGTTTAACTATGTTCATCTCTATTGCTTCTTTGAGGGTGAAATCAACGATAATCCAGGGGAATAGGGCGCCTGTTTCAGTTCTGGGGGTGGCTGAGAAGTCGAGCTCCATATTTATACCCTTACCAAAACGGGAAAGCAAATCATTGTGGAGGTTTAAAAGGATTTTCTTCCATTCTCTTTCCAGGCTGTAGATATGATGGGCTTCATCCTTGAGGAGCATAATGTTTGGGCAAGAGGTGAGGACCTCTCTAATTCTGTTCTCCTGATAGATATCGTTGATATTGTAAACCTCTGGTATTTCCATCACCTTATTGACGAATTCTTCAACTTGCTTCTTTTTCCCTTTTCTCTCCTCCAACTGTTGGATATTTGTTAGGAAGAGGACGCTATCGGGGATGATGTGGATTGGGTCTTCCTTGAGTATTACTTTAAGGTCAAACTCCTCTAGCCATTCTGGTGGTATAAAGGGAAGCTCCTTGAAGATTCTTCCTTCTCGGAAATCGCGGCAGAGCCTATCGTAAATGACATTTTTTTCGCCGGCGATGAGGAGGAATTTTGAGGTGTAATCGCTGGGGTTTTCAAATTTGTGATTGAAGTAAGACCAAGTAATGGCGAAAGCCATCACGAAGGTTTTTCCCGAGCCGGTAGCCATTTTGAAAGCGTAAAGGGGATATTTGTCATAAGTGAAGTCGAAGGGAAAGAGAAGGGCACCCTCGCCGAATTCCTTAGCCAAATCCACGAAGGTTCTTTTCTTCATAGCTTCGTAGACATAGATTAAGGTTTCAATAGCTTCTCTTTGGCAGAACCAGAATTCGAAGGGCTGATTATCAACGATATGGTCTTCTTGGAACCAGAATTGAAGGAGGCGTTTAGTTGTAGGGGTAGTTCCTGGGTATCCTTGTTGACGCCAATTGAAGACCGCTTTGCGAAGGGAGTTAACGAGGAAAGCCTTGCTTAGTTGTCGCTGTTGAGGATGGAGGATTTCCGTGGGCTTCAAT
>JBMFMH010000165.1:0-4000 GCA_049970775.1 bacterium
ATCGTGCATTTGACCCTCTTCTTTGTTTGCTTAAATGAAGAAGTTTTTCTATGAGATGTATAATTTTTATAAGATTTTTTAATCAAACTTTTACATTGCTATAAACAAGAAAGGGTTAAAAAACAGTCCCGCTGGGAAATTAACCAAATAAAAGTAGCGCTTCACGGGCTATTATAGCGGCCGCAATCGCTGTTATCCCACTGGGGTCCAAAGGAGGTGATACCTCAACGATATCCATCCCCACCACATTATATCCCCTTAATGAAAAAAGAAAATCCATAAGCTCCTTAAATGCCCAGCCTCCAGGCTCGGGATTTCCCGTTCCAGGGGCACAGCTTGGGTCGAGAACATCTATGTCAATTGATAAGTAAATTGGCTTTTCCTTAAGGTGTGGAGGGAGTGGGAGGGGATTAGGAGAAAGAAGAAATGCGTTTTTCAATTCAATCCATTCATCCAAAGTAGCAGTCCTTAAACCGAGAAAAACCATTTTCTCTATCCCGATGAGCTTGGAAATCTGCTTCATAACCGTAGCGTGGCATAACTCTTTCCCTTCATAGGAGGAGCGAAAATCGGGATGAGCATCAAGGGTGACAAGGTAGAGGTCAGGAAACCTCTCAATTAACCCCATAACAGCCCCCAAGCTAATCGTGTGCTCACCACCCAAAAAGAGAGAAAAGTGGGTTGAATAAGCTCTCACGAAATCAGCAACCTCTTCCACCATTCCCTCAGGTTCTAAGTGAGAAACATCCAAATCCCCTAAATCAAACAAGGAAATATCCTCTAGGTCTTTCTCTTGAAGAACGCTAAACGATTCTATGCTGTGGGAAAATTCCCTTATGCTTTGGGGAGCCAAAGAAGAACCACCCCTGAAGCTCTCGGTTTTCTCATAAGGAACACCGCAGATAAGCTTTCCTCTTACTGCGGAGAAATTTTCTTTGGGTATTTTCGCTGCCAGGAAAGGCTTTTTTGCCGGCTTAAGTGGCAAAGGGCTTGCCCTCCTCTAAAATCCTTTTGAGGAGAGGGAAATCAGAAGGGAAGAATTGCAAATGAGGATTCCAATACCTTGGCTCTAAGCCACGTTCCTTAGCCCTTCTCTGCCACTCGGATGGTTCAATCATAAATGGGTCGTAGAGTTTGCTTGCGAGGGTGGCGGTCCAAATAACGCCGGGATAAGTAGGAACGGGAATAAGAAGAATAGCTACTTTGGGGAAAAGCTGAGAAAGCCTTTGGCTGACATTTTTGATGAGATTAGGTTGGTAAAATAGGGAACCGCTTTGGGTAATGAGTATACCATCTTCCCCAAGTGCCTCGTAAGCAAGCTGGTAGAATTCCTCAGAGAAAAGCTTTTCTGCTTCTCCTACGGGGTCAGTGGAATCCACAATTATAACATCAAACCTTTGTTCCTTTCTCTTAAGGAAAGCGAAACCATCCTCTATGAAAAGTTTGCTCCTCTTATCCTCAAAAGCATTTCCCACGATAGAAGGTAGATATTTTTTACAAACATCTACCACACATTGGTCTATCTCCACTAAACAGGCTTCCTCAATTGGATGCTTGAGGCAATGGCGCAGGATACCGCCATCTCCCCCACCGATTACGAGGACTTTTCTGGGCGATGGATGGAGGAGGAGAGGAGGATGAGTTAACATTTCATGATAGATGAACTCGTCCTTCTCGGTTGTCTGCACCGCGCCATCCAAGAGGAGCATTACTCCCCAGTCGTAGGTCTCCACCACTTCTAAAAGTTGGTAAGGAGACCTCGCTTTATAAAGATATCTTTTGATTTTATACTTTTGCCCGTAATTATTTAGTTTCTCCTCTAACCAGTCATCGTCCATTGCTCAAAACACCTCTACGAATCTCCATCATCTGGGTGTGCTTGGGCTTCAGCCATTCCACGAAGGGCTCAACCGCACGAGCCGGGTCAACATTCTCCCCGCAAGTGAAGATGTCAACAGCGGCATACTCCAGCTCCGGCCAGGTGTGGATAGAGATGTGGGACTCGGCGATAATGGCTATACCGGTTAGGCCGTGAGGATTAAAGCGGTGCACCTTTAGAGCTATCAAGGTAGCGCCTGCTCTCCTCACAGCCTCCTTGAGCGTCTCCTCGCACATCTCGGCATCGTCGAGCCCTTGGCATTGCCAGAGCTCGACGATAAGATGTCTTCCGACGCTTTTCATTTCCATCACCATCACCTCCACCAAAGGATGGCGGCTGCAATGGCACAGCCAAGTTTTTCTACTTTGTGTTGAGAGGAGATAATGTGTAAGCCTCTCAAATCTAAATTTCTCATTGAAAAAGCCTCCTCCACCCTCCTTTTTACCTCCTCCTCCACGCCTTCCTTTTCCATCCTCCCAGAATGCTCCATTATCACCCCAAACTCGTTCCCCACCCCAATTGCTACTGCAGCGGAGATTATATCCCCTTTCTTATCGCTTGTTATTTCCGCCAAAACGATTGGGACAAGCGACCCTTTCTCAATGAAGGGTATCTCATAGGTAATCTCCGCCTTGGGAGGCAAGATACTGGAAACACGAACAAGGTTCCAATTAGCTATCCCCGCCTTGAGGAGGGCGTTATCAAAAGCATTCAAACGAGACCCACCCTCAGCGGCGCCAGCGGCAAGAATAACGAGATTGGGTAGAGAGCTCAACATTTGTTATCCCTCCCTGTCCAAGCTATTGATTCCTCGTCAATATAAAGCTCCCCCTCCCCTTCCTCGTTAAAACCGCTGTAGCCCCTCACCAATTCTATACGGTAAAGGGAGGATTTATACCAAAGCACTTTGGGCTTATGTTGGAGAGGAGGTATATCCTTTTTAATGCTTTCCAAAAGATAATCCCAATTCTCGTAAGAGGAGAAATCGGAAAGGATATCGGTTATCACCACACCGAATTTCCCCACTAAGATCCTTTGAAAATCTCGCCATTTCGTTAACGAGGATTCTGCCTTAGTCAGCCCGAAATACCCTGCGCAACCTGTTCCCTTAAGGGAAGCTATCCCTCTACCGATAAATACCTCTAACCCCTGTAGGGTCTCCACGGGGTCAGTGAAGAATGTATCAAATCGGGAAAGAAGGTCTTCAGGAAGAGGATGGCGAAGGTCATGCTTTCTTGCTTCTATCCCTAACCCTTTTTCTCTATTTACCTTCTCTATGAATTCCAAAAGCCTATCATCAAGCTCTAAAACAACTATTCTTTTCGGAAGTTTGCTTAAGCCGAGGGCTATGCTGAAAAGGTCATCATCTCCCAAAATCAACACCTCTTTGCCCCGAATGTCCCCTTTCATTTCCGCAAGGGCAACTCTTGAAATGGTGGATTCGGGAGTTAGGTAACCCTGGTCAAACTCCAAAAGGGGCTCCGGACGCCCGATAGTGGCGTCTTTATATTCATCAAGGAGATTTTTCCAAGCATTTATGTCAATCCCGGTGCCAGAGCAACAGCTACAGCGAGCTTCAACTGATAAGAGGAGCTCGGGAGGAACGAGTTTCTTTCCTTCTGGGGTAAGAAAAACCCTTGAACCCTCAAAGGAGATGATGCCTGCTTTTTGGAGTTGCCTGCAGGCTTCCACAAAAAAGTTAAAAGGCAACTGACTTAGGGCTATCGCCTGCCAGAAATCATCCGTGGACAGCAAAGAAAAAAATAACCTCTCCAGCTGTCGTTCATTTATATCAAGGTGTTTCGGGAATTTGCTCAATAGCTCCTTCATCAGGGCATCACCTCCTTGAAGGTAGAATTTATAGGGATACCCCAGTGGGGTATCCCCTGATTGCAAGTAAATATAATAGCAAGGAATTCTAGAATGTCAAATCAAAAAATACGATGTTTTCAACGAATTTTGTTGCTACGAAAAGGCAAGCTCGGCAATCCAGACTTGCCTTTCTCCCTGTTAGCAATGCCCAAATAAATGAACCTATTTTTATGTTGGATTAGTGCTGGGAACTCACAAAAAGTTTTTCTTGGTTTCCCCATTGTATATTCCTCTCTCCCTATTAAAAAA
>JBMFMH010000166.1:0-3985 GCA_049970775.1 bacterium
TATCTCCTCTTGAATCACGCTACCCGCAGGCAAGCTACAACCCTCGCCAATTATGGAACGATACACTTTGCATCCCTCACCAACGCTCACTCCATCCAACAAAATGCTCTCTCTCACCTCCGCCCCTTCTCCCACCTCAACATAATTCCCGAGCACGGAATAAGGAAATATCCTCGCTCCCTTCCTAATAATACATTTTCCCCCGAAGAGAGAGGGTTGATTTATTATCGTTCCCTCATCTAAATGAGGAGGAAACGAATAATACTCTAAGGGAAAATGGAAATCCAAGATATCCTTATGAAGCTGAATATAGCGTTCCCTTTCCCCTATATCCATCCAATAACCAAGATGGAGAAAAGCGTATACCTTGAAATTCTTCCTTTTAACCAAAAGAGGGAAAACATCCCTCTCTAAGGAGCATTTACCCTCGGGGAAATAGCTAAGGATTTCCCTTCCCATTATATAAATAGCTCCATTCACAAATCCCGCTCTTTTCTCTCCCGTTTTCTCTAAAAATCCCTTCACTCTGAAATCACCGTCAAAAAGCAAGCTCCCAAAGGGAGAAACATCCTTCACTTTAACTGTTAAAATGGTTAAATTTGCCCTCTTAGCCTTGTGAAAGGAAAGCATTGAATTATAATCAACATCGGAGATTATATCTCCGTTTATCACTATGAAATCCTCACCAGATGGAGCGGAAAATTTTATCGCTCCGCCTGTATCCAAGGGCTCTTTTTCCACTTTTACTTCAATCGGAAGAGGGGAATCATAGCGAGATAGATAAGATAGAACTTTATCAGCGAGATTTCCCAAGCTCAAGATTACTCTCTCAACGATTTCCTGTTTTTTCAAGGAGGAGATGAGATGATGAAGGGCGGGCTTATTGCAGATGGGAAGGAGGATTTTAGGGATGGAATTGGTCAGGGGCTTAAGCCTTTTCCCCTCACCTCCGGCAAGAATCAATGCCTGCATCTCATTTTTTAACTCTTTCCCTAATCGCCTTTATATGGGCGGGGGTGCTACCACAACAAGCGCCAACTATGTTCACTCCTAATGCGACATATTTCTCCGCGTAATCCGCCATCTTTTCCGGGGTAGCATCAAATACCGTCCTGCCCTCTACTAACTTTGGCACCCCAGCGTTGGGCTGAGCTATGAGATAAATCCCCTGCGGACGGTTTTTCGCCAACTTCTCCACAACATTTAACATATCCTCTGGACCAGTCCCACAATTCGTTCCCATTATCTTAACCCCCATTTTATCAAGCTCCTCTATTTCCCGCTCAGGAGATATGCCCATTATCGTCCTGCCAGAAGCTTCATATGTCATAGTGCAGATGGGCATAACGCCCAACTCATTAGCAGCGAGAACAGCCGCCCTCAGCTCCTGAAGGTCGGAGAAGGTCTCAAGGATTGCGAAATCAAAATTTTCCTTTAGAGCGAACATCATCTGCTCCCTATACGCTTTAAGAGCTTCCTCAAAGGGAAGGTCCCCGAATGGCTCCAGCAATCTTCCTGTAGGTCCAACCGATAAAGCTACATAAGCTTTATCTCCCACAGCTTCCCTCGCTATCCTCACTGCTTCCCTGTTTATCTCCTCCACTTTCTCTCCAAGATTGGATAGAGAAAGCTTTATACGGTTTGCTCCAAAGGTGTTTGTCTCCACTATCTCTGCTCCCGCTTCAAGATATTCTCTATGGATTTGAGCGACGGCATCGGGATGAGTGAGGTTCCATTCCTCCGGTGCAACGCCTAGGGGCAATCCTCGGGATTGGAGGAGGGTTCCCATTGCTCCATCACAGATGATTATCTCTCCATTTTGAAGCCTTTCCAAAATGTTCATAGGAGAAATTTTAAATAGGGAAGGAAGATAAGGCAAGGGAAAAGAAGGGGCGGGCTTTTCGCCCGCCCCCTTCACTTTTCAAAACTTTTGGGAAAATTCAAAGAGAAACCATCTCCCCGCTTGAGGATAATATATAATCTCCTTCCAATCCTTATCAAATAGATTGGAAATTGAGAGGCTAAAGTTCCTTCCGTTGGTTGATTGCTTAGATATTTTCAGATTTACAATGATAGCTGAGGGAACGCTATAGGGCACGAAAACCTGCCTCGGTCCTCCCTCCGCCCCATACCACCATTCCCATCCCTCGCTGTCCGTCGTCCTCTTGCCCCAGAAGAATACTTCGCCACTATAAGATAAACCGTTCTTGCCCTTTACTGTTATGCCAGCTTTTAAGCTATGTTTAGGCTCGGATGTGCGATAGGCAGTGATGAGTTCCCGTTGATGGTCGTAGTCCCAGGCATCAAGGTAGGTGTAATTTGCCCAGAAGGATGTATTCCCTATCTGTTTTTCGTAAGAGAGCTCCAAGCCTTGCTCCTTTGCCTTCGTGATATTGTAATATTTACCGTCTTTATCGTTAGCTATGACATCCCTTTCCTTTGAGTAGAAGAATGTAGCGGTGAATTTCCCTTGAGGCAAAGTCTTTTCCCAATCAACTCCGAGGCTATCCGCAACGAAGGGCTTTAGATAAGGGTTGCCAATGAAACATCCTCCCCCGTAAAGCTGGTCTAAAATAGGAAATAGCTTGTTGCGTCCGAGAGAAATCCGTAAGGTAGTGAGGTTATCGGGCTTAATATTATAGGAGAGGAAGGGGACAAAGGCGTCTCCACCTGGGCTTGCATTCTCGTATCCCATCCCTAAGAAAATATTTTTATCTTCCCCTATCCTTTTGTTGCTTTGTAAAAAGAATCCTTTCCGTTTCATTTCTTGTTTTCTCCAATTTCCCAAATTGGGTTCCTCAGCGGGAGCCGTGGAACGCCTCCAATCTCCCTGCCACCAAGCTCCTAAGTTTATTAAGCCGGAAGAAGTTGAAATGTTATAATTTAACTCGGAACGAAGTAAAGTATACCTCAATAAGGTATAACCATCGGGACAACCTGATTTTTCTGAGAGTCCCACTGACTGTAGTAAAGGTCAGCATTAAGGGAAACAGGTGCGATACGGAAAAGAACATCTGTGTTTTCCTTTACCTTCCGCTCGTAGGTTAGGGAGAGCGCTGGACGACGCATTTGCGGCCATCTCTGTCCCCATCTATCGGCGGGATTCGGTCCTGTAGGCTTATAACCCGCTTGTTCCCCCTGCAACAAAGCACCTGCTATCGTCCATTTCCCTTCTTCTGAAGCATTCACTATCTTGAAGGAAAGGTCTGAAAGGTCAGTTTTCATCTTCTCTCTCCACTCGTTCCCCGCAGTCCGATTGAAAGCAATAAAATAATTCCTTTCCTCATCTCCCCCTCCAGCGGAAAGCTCATATATCTGGGTGTTGTAAGAACCAAAGGCAAAGGAAGCGGAAGCACCAGGATAATCCTTTCCGTTCTTTAAGAGAACCGATACAACCCCGGAAAGGCTTCCCATAAAACGGGGAGGTAGGGGAGCCTTGAGCACATCCACATTTTCTATGGAAGTCCAGGGAACACGGTCTAAAACGCAGCTCGCAATGGGATTGACATTCATTCCCTCAACCAATACCTGTCTTGAGGCGAAGGAAGAACTCCTTATGGTAAGGCGAGGGGAAACCATCACACAACCGTATATCCCCTCTGTTCCGGGTAGGCGGTTGAGAACATCCGCTATATTTTGTATCGCTGCCATCCTCTGTCCTTCCTCAGCGGATACGCTCTCAATTTTCATTGGCTTCTCCTTCTCCGCTTCAACCTCAACTTTCACCGTAACTTCCGGTATTTCCTGGGCAAAACCAAGAACAAGGGATAGAAGGAGCGAGAAAAATATTTTTGATTTAATCATTTCAAATTACCTCCTTCTTTTTTCCTACTATTTTAATCAATATGTGTGTCAAAATTTTGTCAGAAATATTTTTTAATGTTCATTTTTTGGTAGTAAATATGGAGGGATACAAGCTATTTCCTCTCTTTTTGAATTATGCATCTATGAGAAAAAACTTGATTTTCAAGAAATGCCCCACCTC
>JBMFMH010000167.1:0-3896 GCA_049970775.1 bacterium
CCATTTATTTGGTCAATTTTTCCAATGCCTCGGCTACGATAAGCCTAACCTCCTCTAACTCCTCGGGAGAATGGCAAAACTCGGTTAGGCTTCTCACTAATTCCTTCGCTGAATTTAGCGCTTCAATAGCTTCCTTGGGCGGATTCCTCATCCCCTTTATTTTCTCCTCCAACATCCAAAGATATTCTGCATCCTCTATCCCTTCCCTTATCATCTTTATCCTAATTGATGGCACTGGTCCACCTATGAACTCCTCCTTCGCCTCTCCACGCTCGGGTGGATAAAGGAGATAGCCATCCCCATTCCCCCACATACCCTTATCATCTGGCCAATATGACATAGGAGTTTGCCAAGGATTCTTATGCCAATAAGTTGTTGACCAATAAAGGTCTCCCGTTACCTTATACTTCCAATTCATCCAAAGCCTTATCCTATGCTCAATTCCCGGATAATCTATGAAATTATTGGGATAAGGATGGCGCGGTCCACAGCAGACATACCACCATACCTCTTGCCCCTCCTTCTGCCTCTCCCTACACCTTGCCTCATTATACAGGGGCAATACCGGCACCCAGATATCAACATAGCGATAGAGGGGAGGCTCAGGCTGTTCCGTGAGCAATCTTCTAACATTTGGAAATGTCGCTTTGAGGAGCTTCATCCCTTTAATCACGAATGGATAGTCCTTTTCCTCCGGTTCATCAAACCAGTAGCAGTAAGCTTTGTTGAGCCAGTTATGTCTCTTGAGGAAATCCTCCACTTTCCTCCCCAGTTCCCTGTAAAGCATCTTTTCCTCCTCCGAAAGGGATTCGTTTCTCCACAGCCAGCCCATATCCAAAGCGGAGCAGATGTTGTAGTCGGAGAAGCCGAGCTCATCAAGAGCATAATGAGCGGAAGGGATGAATTGGGAGAAATCCACATCCACCGAGGGTTCTTTTTCGCTCAAGACGATGCCTTTGCCTTTCCAAGGGAAGCCAGCTTTTTCAACCTTGACCTTTGCTTCACCGTTAGCGGGCAAATCCAAGAGCAAGGTCAATTCATCGCCGTCCAATTGGGAAGGGATTTCCTTTTTCCCTTGCCAAGCCCTCGCATATCTCCATCCCTTAGCCAATTCCCCCAAAGAAACAACCAAGGGTTCCCTTTCCCTTTTTATTCCCCCTGTTTCCCTAATGGTTAGCTCTATCTCCTTCCCATCTTTCTCAATCTGAACCTCCAATGGATGGGAAAGCCTATTTTTTATCGCCCGCATCTCCTCCTCATCCTTCGTTAGAGCTACAAATAAAGTAGGTTGAGGTTCCCTCAAGGCTTCCTTTCCTCTCTCCATCTCCGAATTAACATCCCTCGTTATATCCCCATGTGTTCCACCTGAGGCATCGCGCCAGAAACCGAATCCGAATTG
This sequence comes from bacterium, assembly GCA_049970775.1. Lineage (GTDB taxonomy): Bacteria > Armatimonadota > JACIXR01 > JACIXR01 > JACIXR01 > JACIXR01. Next base: position 1,400 of record JBMFMH010000167.1, read on the forward strand.
CCCTGGGGATAACGAGAAAGCGCAAGCCAATCCCTTGGAGGTCTTCCAAATAGACCAATCGGGACCATTTAAGGGTTCTCCGCCATTGATTGGGGAAAGAAGGAGGAAATAATAAGCGATTGAATAGGGGTTCTCATCGCTGGACTTCAAGGAAATCAGCTTGCGGGAAATCCATTTCTGACCCGCAAACATCTCTATTTCCTCCTCTGTCTCGTAGGCTCTATTAGCGGTTGAGGAGGAGATTCTCTTCGCTTCAATTCTCACTTTATATCTGAGCGGTCCGCTTATCACTACCTTCGGCTTCACCTGTTCAATGGAGGGCCAGGAAACGCTTTGTTTTTCCCTTTGGTCTAAGCAGAAGTTCAGATTAGCGAGGGGAACATCTGCCAGGTAAAGCCTTGCTATGGTTTGACTCGATTTGGGGAACGATGCCTTTATTTTTCCATTGGAAAGCTCAAGGGAGCCTGGGTTAAGGTTATATTTGATGGGGTAAGCGAAGGGGTTGTAGGGGCTGAGGTGATGGTCAGCGAACAAGCGAAGATAAAAGGGAAGGATTTTCGCTCTATCCTCGGGATTCGCTTTGTGATAACCGAGATTCACATCCATCCCGTAGGCAGTGTGAATGTGGAAACCCTCAGGCTTTAGGGGAAGGGAGAAATTGAAGACCCTTATTTCTAAGGGAATTGAGGCTATCCTCTTATCTCCGCTGAAGGCGGAGATTTCCCCCTTATATATTCCCGGCTTGGCGTTTGAAGGAATGCGCAACTCAAGCCAGTAGGGATGGTTTCTTCCCTCATCCAGTGTGATTGGTCCCTCCACTTTGACGAGGGGGTCGGGGAAATCCCCTGTCATTCCATCGGGGTCAGTAGGAATGGTTATGGGGACATATTCAACCTTGTAGATGTCAACAAGCTTGGCGGGGATGACGGAGGGACCCTTAAGGTCGCTTACTTTTATTTGGAAATCCTCCAGCTTAGAATTTGGGCGGAAGATTATCTGGAAAGGTTCCCACTCATTTCTTCCTGCGAAGATTGAGATTTTATCACTTTTCTTTTGAGGAGGGAAGGTTTCCTTGAAGACATTGAACATAGGGTCGGCTGTCCAGATTGTTAGGCTTTCATCCTTGTAAAGCGTGGCGCCGAAAATGGAGGGGAAATAGGGAAGGGAAACCTTATAGCGAGCGAGGAAATGATTATCTTTGAAAACATCAAGGGCATAGACGCCGGGCTGAATAGAGGCAAAGGACAATAGTTTTCCTAATTCGTTTTCATTTTTTATTGATTCCTTCTTATCAAACAGAACTCTATCGTATTTGCGGAGGGAAGCGATGATTTCTCCCTGAATTTTGGGTTTCTCCCCAAAGTAGATGTTGGCAAAGCCTTCCGGCTGGTGAAACCCTCCTTTGATATCGGCGAAGCTTATAAGGATATGGGAAGGGGAATAGAGGGAGGCGCAGATATTGAAGATGAGTGCTGCGTTAGAGAAGCTGGGAATATTTAAATCGCTTGCGGGGATGCGAATCTCGGCGTTCCATCCGCTATGTGTCCTTGTTGTTTTGGCTTCCCATCCGCCGTTCCAGCTCGCCGCGCCATTGCTACCGACCTCGTCAAATGTATATCCCTCAGCGTTGACCACATAATGGCGGTAAGCGTTAAGGGGTTGATTTGGGGAAGGGGAATCAAGGAAGATTTCCAAACAGGAATCTTGCCAGACCTCGCTATCGTTCTTGTGGTGATTTACTTGTGGGTTTTCCTCAATGATTTTTGCAGCGATATAGATGTTAGCTTCATCATAGAGGAGGGCGAAGGATAACTCGTTGCCTTTAGGGGAGCCAGAGAGGACATTATTCGCCAGTTGCCAATTTGCTGATTGCCAACATTCCTCGTTTAGAAGACCGTCTATTTGGGGCGGCTTGGAGGTTTTCTCGGCGATTAGAATGGGATTTCGCGCTATAGAGATAGGTAAGGCAGAAAGGGGGAAAAGCAAAAAGAAACAACATAGAGAGCAGATTCTTAAAATTCCATCAAACATACTTTGTTCACCTTCTTCCCAAAAATGTTTTCTATGGGGAGTTTAGGGGTATCATTCATTTTGGTCAATAGATAAAAAAGGCGGGGAGGCGATTTCGCCTCCACGCCTATGGAACTCCTCTTGAATATGCTAACTTGCTCTACTGCAGCCCATTTCCACCCCAGCCATAACCCGTGCGCAGCCTGCCCTTCAGCCAATCGCTGACGAATTGATTTGCGGAATAGAACTTCGCATGCCCGTCCAAAAAGAGAACATTTGAGCCTCCCGTGTGGCGGGTGTTGTTATCGGTCTGCCTATCCGGGTGGCATCTCGCCGCGCAGACATTCGCCCAACCAACCCTCCAAGGGTCGTTGATCAACCCAATGGAATCGGCGATTACCGGGGTAACAGCCGGCTGTGTCCAGGTCGTCAATTTATCCTGCCCGGCAAAAGCGTTTTGGATGCTTTCCATATATCCGTAGGACAG
>JBMFMH010000168.1:0-3876 GCA_049970775.1 bacterium
ATGGATGCATAAATCCCATAAAAAGACTTTTGTTTAAAATCTTGCAAGGCTCTAACTACTCTCGATTCAAGTAAAAAGAAGAAAATTTCAAAAATATGGACAAATTCGTTTATTTTCTCCTTTTAAATTCCCTAATCTCCGCACTTCTTCAAATTTTTTTCCTTTTTATTTCATTTATTAGTTGTAAATAGGGAGGAATACGAGCTATTTCCTTCCCTTCTGAATTATGCAACAAAACCAAGGGTGGTATAATTCCATAGCATATTAGGCTCTTTGAAAAGACTAACATATTGATGTTTAATCATAAGCTCAAGAGAATAATTCCCTCTTTTATCCTCATCTAATGATTCCAATATCTTTTTGAAATTTTTCAAGGGTAATTCCTTATTTTCGGCTGATCATCTTTTTGATGGCTCTTTCTATCTCTTTTATTTCCCAAAGTGGGGTGGAGAGCCCCGCTGTTATCCCTATCCTTTTCCCTCCCAGCAGTTTCTCCTTTCTCAAATCGCTCGCCCTTTCCACCACATAGCTTTCCACCCCCACTTCCTCACACGCTTCCCTCAACCGCCGGGTATTAGCGCTCCTCTTCCCACCCACAATCACCATTACATCCACGGACTTAGCCAGCTCTTGGGAAAGGAGTTTCCTTTTCTCCACCTCCGGGCAGGATGTATCGTGAAAAACGAAATCCTTTATTTTCCCTCCCAAGATTCTGGCGAGGGAAAGGAATTTCTCTCCACCCTTCGTCGTCTGGCAAAGAAGCCCTGCCCTTTCCATCTCGCCCAATCCCTCCGCTTCCTCCTCGCTCTCTATCACTATCCCCTGCCCCTCTATATATCCCAATATCCCCTGCACCTCTGGATGCTCCCTATCCCCATAGATGATTACCGAACGCCCTTCTTTGTAAAGCTTCAGGGCGGTTAGCTGGGCTTTCCTTACCCTTGAGCAGGTGCAATCTATGATGCCTATCCCCTTCATCTTGCCCCTTCTTATCAGCTCTGGTGGGGAGCCGTGCGCCCTCACAAGCATAAAGCTTCCCGTGGGTATCTCCTCAACATCCCTCGCCACTCCCAAGCCGAGCCTTCTCAACCTTTCCATTTCCCCTTCGTTATGGATTAAATCACCGATAACATATACTTTTTTACCGCTCCTGAGCGCTTCCTCAGCGATTCTGATTGCCCTCCTTACCCCTGGGCAAAAACCCAATCCCTTAGCCCTTTTCAGGAAATCCTCAAGCTCTCCCTTACCCATTTTTCTATTTCCCTTTTTAAAGAACTTTCCCCTTTCAATTGCGATAAATGGAAGACGGCGTCATCCACATAGGAATCGCAAATCTCCCTCGTATAGCCTTCCGCCCCCACCTCTTCCAAAATCCTCAACGCCTCCCTTATTTCCTCCTCGCCCTTCACCCTCTTTTGCAATATCCTTGCAAGCTCCTCTCTTTTCTCGCTTTTATTCAAGGCGAAGACGATGGGGAAGCTCTTTTTCCCTTTATGGATATCCTCCGCTGGCTTCCCAATCCTCTCAGGCTTTCCCCAAATCCCCAAATAATCATCCTTTATCTGAAACGCCAAGCCGAAGAACATCCCGAATTTACCTGCCCGCTGAATTACCTCCTCGTCCTCATTTGCCAATATACCAGCTATCCTGCAGGAATGCTCAAAAAGCGCCCCCGTCTTCCTTCTTATCATATCAAGGTAATCGCTAACAGTGGCATCCATATCCTCCTGCATCTTCAAATCCAGATATTGTCCCTCCGTCATTCTTAAAATAGCCCAACTGATTTCCTCCAAAACTTTGTTGACGGTTTCCGGTGGAAAGTTTTCCTTCAAGCGTAGGGCGGAGATGTTAACCAGAGCTTGCATAGAGGAACCGAGATTGATGGCTTGGGGAACGCCCCAAATCTTCCAGACAGTGGGACGGAAGCGGCGTATCTCATCTCCATCCTCTATATCATCGTGAATGAGGGAGAAATTATGAAGGAATTCAATCGCTGAGGAAGCGGGAACAGCGAGCTTCCATCTTCCGCCGAAGAGCTTGTTCATCAGGAGGAGAAGGAGGGGACGAATTCGTTTACCACCGTATTTCCTTCTATCCTTTTCGTTTAACCAATTGCCTTTTTCGTCCTTCCACCCCAAGTGATAGCGCATAAAGTCATAAAGCGGTAGGTCAAACTGCTGCAAAACCGCCTCCATATCCCCTTCCAATAACTTAAGGGAAGAGGAAAAGAATCTTTGAAGAGCCTCAGCCACTATTTTCCTCCCTTTAATAGCCTGTATTCAATTGAGTCCACGAGAGCCTGCCAGGAAGCTTCAATGATGTTCGTTGAGACACCTATCGTTGACCATACCTCCTCTCCATCAAAGGATTCCACCAGGACCCTCACCTTTGCGGCTGTCCCCTCCCTTCCACTAATCACCCGCACCTTGAAGTCAGTGAGACGAATCTTAGCCAACTCGGGATAAAATTGGAGGAGAGCCTTGCGCAAGGCGTTATCTAAGGCGTGGACGGGACCATCTCCTTCCGCAGCTGTATGGGTTACTTCCCCGTTCACGCTAAGCTTAAGGGTAGCCTCAGTGGTGAACTCTTCGTCCTCCTTCCTTTTCTCCACGATGACACGCAAGCCCAAGAGGTCAAAAAGCTTCTTATATCCGCCGGTAAGCTTCTTGACGAGCAATTCAAAGGATGCCTCCGCTCCCTCAAAATGATAGCCTTGATTTTCCAATTCCACCAATTTATCCAGGATGAGGCGTGTTTCCTTGGATTCCTTTGTGAGGTCTATATCCAAACTGCGAGTTTTATAGACGATTGTGGAGGCGCCAGATAATTCCGATACGAGTATTCTTCTCTCGTTGCCAACCGCCTCAGGGTCTATATGTTCATAAGAGTGGGGGTTCTTCATTATAGCATCAACATGAACTCCCCCCTTATGGGCGAAGGCTGACCTACCGACGAAGGGCATATTGTTAGAGGGGACGATATTCGCCACCTCGGCGACGAAATGGGAAAGCTCAACGAGATTCTTCAATTTCTCTTTGGGGATAACTTCATAACCCATCTTCAGAACGAGAATGGGTATGATTGAGCAGAGGTTAGCATTTCCGCACCTTTCACCGTAGCCGTTTATCGTTCCCTGAATGTGAGTGGCGCCAGCTTGCACCGCTGAGATGGAATTAGCGACGGCGGTTTCAGAATCGTTATGGGCGTGAATGCCCAAAGGAGATTTTATCCTCTCCCTAACCCTCGCTGTTATCTCCCCCACCTCATTGGGGAGGCAACCACCATTAGTATCCGCTAGGCAGATAACATCCGCACCCGCTTCCTCCGCTGCTTTGAGGCATTCCATTGCATATTCAGGGTCGGATTTATAGCCATCGAAGAAATGCTCAGCATCGAAGATTACCTCTTTATTGAAGGATTTGAGGAAACGGATTGATTCCTCAATCATCTTGAGGTTCTCATCCAGCGAGACACGAAGGACCTCTTTCACATGGAAATCCCAGGATTTTCCGAAGATTGTAACGGTTGGGGTATCCATTTGGATGAGCATAACGAGGTTTGTATCGTCCTCGGGCTTGCGGTTAGCCCTTCTCGTTGAGCCGAAGGCGGCGAGCTTAGCCCTCTTCAGGGGTTCCTCGCTCATCTTTTTGAAGAAGGCAAGGTCCTTGGGATTAGAGGCAGGCCAGCCGCCTTCAATGTAATGGATACCGAATTCATCCAGTTTACGAGCGATGCGAATTTTATCCTCAAGGGAGAACGAAATGCCCTCCATCTGGGCGCCGTCTCTCAAGGTAGTATCGTAAAGGGTTATTTCCATTATCAACGACCTCCTTTATATGACAAATTTTAATGAAAAATATCAAATTTTCAACTTTC
>JBMFMH010000169.1:0-3864 GCA_049970775.1 bacterium
GCAATCTCGTTTTAGATTGCTTCGGTTTCCCTTTGGGAAACCTCGCAATGACGAAAGAGGAACAAGGGGTGGCAAGCGATAGCCTGATGTGGTATTTCCCTCATTACAAGCTGTAGCGAAGAAATCCCACCCCTTTCCGTCATTGCGAGGAGCGAAGCGACAGCGTAGCGACGAAGCAATCCCAATACTTTACTGAAGCCCTCGACGCATATCTTGGAAGTCTATCTCCCCTTTTTATAAAATTATTCAACACCGTAAATTTAAAGCTGGAACTGCCCTCACTTTGTTTAAGCGGAGACGAATTCTTCCTCCTTCACAAAAAATCATTGAAAAACAGGAAGCAAATCCTTATGTGCCTCGTAGAGGGCATCAAAAACAAGCTCAGCTGTGCGAGCGTTTGGGATTACGGGGTCTATGAGCATTGCTTGAATTGCCAATTTCCTTGAACCTAAAACAGCCGATTCCACGATAAGCTCCTGAATGTCCATCTGCCTCTGGCATAGGCTGGCTATTGCTCTTGGAAGCCTTCCGATGTTCATCCCCTCGGGACCGTTTCTCCCCACAATCGCTGGCACCTCAACTATCCCATCGGAGAGATTCTCAATGAAACCCTTATTCGGGATATTCACTGCTATCTCCAATTCCCGCTTATCCTCCACGATTGCCTCAATTATGTCAATCGCCCGTTCTCCCGACCTTTGTTGAAGCAAGGCATCCGGTTTCTCCTCCCCGCTCACTATTTTGTTTATCAACGAATTCAATTTTTCTCTCCTCTCCTTGTCTCCCTCAAAATTAAATCGCCAGAATGTATCCCTGGTTTTCTCCCAAGGATAGCACTCCTCAACCAAGCTATTGGGCAAATATTCCCCGATATGATTATCTCCCGGAGAGGGATAGAGTCCGAGTTTCTGAAAGAGAAGGTAGGAGAGGGGTTGAGGAGGGTGGGGAAGATTTGAGAGCTTTTCCTTCAATAAAGGGTAAGCATCCATATCATTTTCCTTGAAGCGTAGCTCCAAAATCCAAGTGAAGTGGTTAAAGCCTCCAGCGATAGCCGAGAGGGATTCAAAAGGAACGCCCATAATATCGGAAAGCTGATAGAGGATGCCTCGCAATCCGTGGCATAGCCCGATTGCTTTTATCTTGCTTTGGCGATGTATGGCGAGCATATTACAATGGAGAGGATTGGAGAAATTAATCAGCCAGGCATTGGGGCATTTCTCTTCCATAGATTTTGCGACATCCAAGAGGATGGGGATAGTGCGGAAGGCGTGGAACATACCACCTGGACCTCCGTTTTCCCCCAAAACCTGTTTAACGCCGAATCTCTGAGGTATCTCCCAATCCTTCTTCCAGCATTCCATTCTCCTTTTCTCAACCGAGGTAATGACGAAGTCAGCGTTATCCAGCGAGCTTTTGTAATCGGTGGTTGAGGTTATCTTAGCGTTTAGTCCGCTTGCATCGTTGAGCAGATGAGCGAGCTTAGTCATAAGATTCAGCTTTTCCTCATTGATATCGCAGAGGACGAGCTCGGCTTCTTTCATTAAAGGCGATTGGAAGAAATCCCTCAAAGTGCTCAACCCAAAAGAAGCGCTTCCTGCCCCAATCACAACCACCTTGAGCTTCTTATCCTTCATAAAAACACCTCCTTTTTATGAAATTGGTATTAAATCGCAGAAGAAGAAGCGGTTTTCACGCAGGATTATTTCTCCTTTTTGGAATTTGACTGATTCCTTGAATAGGGGTCCGTCGTAGACGAAGGTGTGGAATTCACCGTTCTCTCCACTTGGGTCCACGGAGGAGGGAAGGGAAGCAAGCAGCTCCGCATCAAACTCTTTCCCAGCAAAATCTCCCGAAAGCACCTCCCCGTCCACGCAAGTTAGCACCGCTTTGAAACCTAAATCTATAAATCGCCTCGCAAGCTCTCCGCTTTCCCTCCCCCAAAGAGGGAAAATCGCCTCCATCCCTGCTTTCGCTAAATTCCTTTCCCTGTATTCCCTTACATCTTGAAGAAAGATGTCCCCAAACGCTACTTTGAATACCCCCTTTTCCTTCCATTCAATCATTTTCCTTTCCATCCTTCTTTCATATTCCTCATTGGTGCATTTCTGGGGAATGAAAACAACATCAAGGGAAAAACCGAGCGACTCAGCCTGTTTCTCCAATAAACTCCTTCTCACTCCGTGCATACTTATCCTATCATAGCCCTGTGTAACTGTGGATAGGAGAGCGGTGATTTCATATTTACCGCTCCTTATGAGCTCATAGAGGGCTAAGGTGGAATCCTTGCCACCGCTCCAAGCGAGAAGTATTTTATCTTTCATTGAGTTTGTTCCATCAGTTTGAGGAAGCGCTGATATGCCTCATCCCAGGCGGAAGTGTGGGAGGGTTGGTAAGGCTTAACTTCAAAGGAGTTTCTCACTATCGCCCTCATTTCAGCGTGGGATTTGATGATGCGGAGGGCGAGAGCCTGCACGAGAGCGTTGCCAGTGGCTGTAGCTTCAACGGGTCCCGCCAAAACCAATCTGTTCGTCGCATCGGCGATGAATTGGCAAAGAAGGGTATTTTGGGAGCCTCCTCCAAAGATATGGATTTTCCCCAATCTCCTCCCAAGCATATCCTCAAGCCTTTCCAAAACCCATCTGCATTTGAGGGCGAGGCTTTCCAAAACGCAACGCACCAGCTCTCCTTTCGTCTGAGGCGGTTCTTGTCCCGTTCTCTTGCAGAAATCAGCTATCCGCCTCGGCATATCTCCTGGTGGAAGAAAGACGGGATTATCTGGTTCAATTATTGCGGAAAAGGGACGGGCTTCCTCCGCCATTCTCGTTAGTTCGCTATAGGTGTATTCCTCACCCTTGCTTGCCCAAGTTCTTCTTGATTCCTGCACAAGCCAGAGTCCCATTATGTTTTTTAGGAAGCGGAAGGTCCCTCCGACGCCTCCCTCGTTTGTGAAGTTCAGCTCGTAGCTTTTTTGATTGATTATCGGTTCCTTTACCTCCACGCCCATCAGCATCCAGGTGCCAGCGCTGATGTAAGCCCAATCATCGCCTTCTCCTGGAGCTGCTGCAACGGCGGAGCCTGTGTCGTGGCAGGCGACCGCGATCACGGGAACTCCTTTCAAGCCGACTTCCTCGCCAACAGAGGGAAGAATCTCACCCAAGACGGTGCCGGAAGGCACTATTTTTTGGAGGAAACCGCTTGGTATGTCCATTTTCTCTAGGAGTTCTTTGTCCCAATCGCCTTTTATTGGATTGTAGAATTGAGAGGTTGTTGCAATGCTGAACTCGTTTGCCTTTACCCCCGTTAGCCAGAAATTGAAAAGGTCAGGCATCATAAGGAAGGTCTCGGCGATTTCCAATAGAGGTGAGTTTTCCACTTGCATTGCCAAAAGTTGATAGAGGGTGTTGAGCTGAATGAATTGAATTCCCGTGCGGAAGTAAATCTCCTCCTTGGGAACTCTTCGGAAAGCTTCCTCAAGCATTCCATTAGTGCGTTTATCTCGGTAGTGGTAGGGATTGCTGAGGAGGACATCGCCTCTCCCCAAGAGGGCGAAATCCACTCCCCAGGTATCAACTCCTATTCCGGAGAGCCCACCGTATTTTTGTTGGGCGAGCTTTATGCTGGTCTTTATTTCCTCCCAAATACGAAGAACATCCCAGAAGAGGCTATCGCCTATTTTAACTGGACCGTTAGGGAAGCGATGGATTTCCTCCAACCTGAATTTTCCTTCTTCAAGGAAACCGAGCATACCTCTTCCGCTCTCTGCTCCTAAGTCAAGGGCGAGGAAAGGATACATAGCTCAACACCTCCGAAAATTATTGATAGGAAATATATAAAGGATTGTTCAGTTTTAAGCAAGGGAATTAG
>JBMFMH010000170.1:0-3755 GCA_049970775.1 bacterium
AGCGAATTCCCTGGCATTGACAACTCATCTCCTTTCCGCTATCTTTCCTTCTATGAAATCGCTCAATTTCCTCCTTCTACTTATCCTCGTCTTTCTCCTTGCCACTCCCCTCTTAACTCAAGGGATTATCTGGCATAACATCGGTCCCGGAGGCGGCGGATGGATTCAATCCCTCGCCTTCCATCCTCAAAATCCTAACATCATCTACCTCGGCTGCGATGTCGGCGGTTTCTATGTATCTTATGACTTCGGTAAACACTTCAAAATCCAAAACGAAGGTCTAACCGATTATTTCGTTGAATGCATCGCCCCTCATCCCCAAAATCCCAACATCATCCTCCTCGGCACGCAAGGCGGTATCTTCCGCTCAACGGACAGGGGCAAATCCTGGCAAAAAATCACCAACCACTTCCCTCCACCACAACGCTATTCCTATTCCTCCCCCATCGGAGCAATCGCCTTCAACCCGCAAAATCCCAACATCGTATACGCTGGCATCGGACGCCCTCGCCAAGCGAGGGAAGGAAGAGAGGGACAGGGGCAAGGGGCAATCTATAAAAGCGAGGACTGTGGGCTAAGCTGGAGGAGAGTTGACGGAGACCAATTGCCTCAGGATGCGGTTGTAAATGATATTAAGGTCAAGCCGGATGATGGAGATGTCATTTTAGTGGCGACGAACAAAGGGGTATTTCGCAGCGATGATGGAGGAAAAACCTGGAAGCCATCTAACGAGGGACTTCCCCAGCTTTTCATCCAGAGGCTCGCCTTCGCTCCCTCCCAGCCGAACAGGGTTTATCTCACCCTTCTCACCACCGCTCGGGATGGCGAGAGATGGAACGGAGGCGTTTTCCGCAGCGATGATGGAGGGAGGACTTGGCGGGAATGCGACGATGGATTGAAGAAAATCGTGGGGAAATCCCTCTATGAACAAAGCAATTATAATGAAATCGTCGTTGACCCCGAGAATGCGGATATAGTTTATGTGGGCGGGAGGTCCTGGTGGGTGCCCGGCGTTTTCAAGAGCGAGGATGGAGGTGCGAGCTGGGAATGGGTCTCCCGCCACACGCCTCCTGATAAAAATATGGATTACGGTTGGATAGATTTTTGGGGTCCCGCTGTTGAATGCTTGGCTATATCTCCCGTTGACCCCAAGCGTTTGGCTTTCGGGACGAGCGGGCACCTCTTCCTATCGGAAGACGGAGGCAAATCCTGGCATCAAGCTTATTGCTTCACCTATCCCGATGGGAGATTCAGGGGAAATGGATTGGAGGTAACCTGCCTGAATTCAATCGTTCCCGACCCCAAGAGACGCAATCGCCTCTACTTCTGTTATGCGGATATAGGGCTCCTTATAAGCGATGATGGCGGATTGACCTTCAAAAGAAGCGGGAAGGGTATGAAAGGGGAAGGGAACTGCTTCACCGTTCTCGTTGACCCCGAATCAAATAGCACAATTTGGGCGGGAACGGGTCAATGGGCTTGGAATGAGGGATATATCTGCAAGAGCGAGGATGGTGGGGAGAGTTGGCGGGTGGTTGGCAAGGGATTGCCGAATGGTCAGGTGAGGCACATCGTTTTGGATTTGCGGAGCCCGGTTGGGAAAAGGAGGCTTTTGGCAACAGTAAATGGCTACGGCTTCTATGAATCAACTGATGATGGGGAGGATTGGCGATGCATCAACGGCGATTTGCCTGAGGAGGCATTCAAACAGCCGAGGGGAATCCTCCTTGACCCAAAGGATGGAAAGCATATCCTTGTTGCTTGCGCCGGAAAGCCCCGGTTCGCAGGCGTTTATGAGACGAGGGACGGTGGGAAAAGCTGGAGGCTTCTCAACGAGGAAAGGATTTTCGCCGATATTCAAGGGATAACAGCCGACCCCAAAAACTTCACTACCCTTTTCCTTGCGGTTCGGGAATATTACGACCAGGAGGAGAAGAAAATATATCCCGGTGGGGTATTTAAGAGCGTTGATGGAGGGAGAAGATGGGAAAGAATGTTGGATTTCCATTTCGTTTCCTCCGTTGTCGTTAGTCCCGCTAACAGCGATTTGATTTACGCTGCTACCACCGACCATCCCTATCACGATGATTGCGTTGCGGAGGGCGTGCTGAGGAGCCCCGATGGAGGCAAGAGTTGGCGACGGGCGTGTGAGGGGCTCAGCCATCTGAACATCTCCTGCCTCTCAATAGACCCCTTTGACCCATCCCGCCTTTATCTCGGAACGGGAGGAAACGGTGCCTTCATAGGAAAAGATTATGCCCTGAGCCCTCCCTTGCAGGTTGGGTTCTGGCAGATAAGCCCAGCTCAAGCGAGGCAATTTCCAAGCGATGAAAGCATAAAGAGGCTGTTGAGGGAACTGGCGAGAATAGGTATGAAGTGCCATATAATCCAATACACGGGCTGGGAGATAGAGGGAGCTTTTCGCACGCTTTATCCTTCCAAAATCTATCCCCAAATAAAGGAATGGGAGAAAAGGGACCCTGTTTTCGCTATGCTCCGCTATGCCGATGAATTGAAGGGCGAGGTTTATCTTGGTCTATTTCCTCTTTTGACCGATAAGCCAAAGGAAGAAGAGCTGAGAAGATGGGAGGAGGAATCCTTCAAGTTGATGAGGGAAGTCATCCAGCGATATGGGAAGCATCCGTCCTTGAAGGGAATCTATTTACCTCCGGAGGTGCATTACAAATCTGGAATTGACCAAAGGGATTGGAAGCGATTGGTAGACCGATTTTCCGACTTCTGTCATTCCCATTCCTTGAAGCTGATTGTTCCTGTGGGATTGTATCTTCAGAGAGAGAATGGGAAATGGCTGAGGGCTACCCCCGAAGCCCTTTCTTCTTTCTGGTCAGCGGAAATAAGGGAGGGGAAGGCGGACATATTTCTCCTTATTGATGGAATAGGAACCGGTATGAGCGATTTTCAAAGCGCTGAGGATTGCGAGAGATGGTTAGGGGAGGAGTGCAGGAAAGCGGGAAAGGAGGTTTGGATTGAGGTTGAGGCATTTGATGCGGATTATAGAGCCTGCGATTTTGCGAGATTTAAGAAGCAGATAGAGATGGCATTTCCCTATGCGGATAGAATCGCCGTCTTTGATATTCCCCATTACTTTTCTCCTGATGGTCTCAACACAGGTGCGAGGGAATCATACGAGGAGTATATAGGATGGTTGAGGAGATGAAAGGAGATGATGTTTTGGTATTTATCTTATTCTTGATTTTGGGATAAGGTTGACCCGAGGATAGAACTTGGCGCAGTCCTCATCGCTTTTCCAAATCGCCCTCGCTGGTCCACGCCAAGTGCGAGAAGTTCTCCAAGAATTAACGAAATTCATCAAAGAGACAACATAGCCAATGCCCAATATTGGCAGTTCGCAATTGAGGGAGTTAAGCATAGGGAAGAGGGGAAGGACGGAGGTCTTGAAAGGCTCAAGGGGAGCGCAAATACAGGTGGAAGCAAGGGGAAGATGTTTTTCCCTATTTGAGCGCTATAGCGAGCAAGAGCAAAGATGGAAGGAGGATTTATGTGGGGATAATCAACAAAAGTATGGAGGGAGCAATTGAGACGAGGATAGAAGGGGTTAAGGTGAGGAAAGCGAGGGCTTATGCTCTTACCGGACCAAGCGTTGATGCAACGAATGAGGAAAATCCTGAAAATGTCAAAGTCGTTCCGCTTCCCGTGAAGATAAAGAGGGGCATGCCAATAGTTAATCTTCCACCTCATTCCCTTACTTTTATAGAGATGGAATGAATTTGCCT
>JBMFMH010000171.1:0-3738 GCA_049970775.1 bacterium
TGCTTTTATCCTTATCTAAGAATTCCAATATCTTTTTGAAATTTCTCAGGATTCGGAAAGGACTGATGAACCCTATGGGAATTTCACCAAAGTTTTTCAGGGAACCTATGGCATAAGACACGCCTCAGAACTTATCCCTGACAGCGGACGCTGTTTCTTCATTCCCTTCATTCCCCTAATCTGCGATAGACCCCCAAAGGGAATAAGGCTCTTCAAAACTGAGGATTTCACCAATCCCGAGGAAGTTAAGAGATTCTTTGATTCCCTTTATCCTCCCTTTTATGAAGGGGATGCTTTCCTCATTCGGGTTGGCAATTTAATAGTGGCTATGAATTCAAGGGAGAATGAAGATATTAACCAAAGTTTTAAATTGTCGGTTAAAACTGGCAACATAAAATCTATTAGAGGAGAACTTGCCCCGCATAGCTACATAGTTGGGAGAGAGAAGGATGGAAGATTTCTCCTTCTCCTTAATGGAAGGGAAGAAAGGCAAACCAAAATAAGTTTCGCCTGTTCAAGGAAGCCTTCCTTTGAAATTTCTCCCGCTCAGGCGCTCTTAAATAGCGAGTGGAGGGAAGGGGAACTTACTCTTACATTATCTCATAAATTCGGCTCAGCGCAAATTGAGATTAAATGACCCTTATGTCTTTCCCCTGAGGAAGTTTACGAAAATATCAAATCTATTTTTGAGAATGAGGAGGAATGTCCTCGCAACAAGCCCTAACACGAGGAGAGCCTCTCCTAATAGGCTAGTCCGCCATCCCCAATGCTTCCGAAAGAATAGATAATGGCTTAAATGAAACTTAACCAGCATCGGTATGACCCTCTTATCGCTGCTCCCTCCTATCCTATGCATTATTTTCCCGTAAGGACAATACATCACCTTCCAGCCAAATTCCTTTGCCCTCATCCCCATATCTATATCCTCACAATACATATAAAATGTCTCATCAAACAACCCTCCCTCCTTGAGAAATTCCCGCCGCAATAACATCGCCGCCCCAGAAACCCAGTCAACCTCTCGGGGAGTAGAATGGTCCCAACTGCTTAAAAGATAACGGGAAAGCGTCCTGCTCCTCGGCATCAATCTCTCCAAAAATGTCCCCCTGAATAAACCCGTCTCATAGGAGGGAAAACGCCGGCAGGACATCTGAACCTTCCCATCAAAGCCAATCATCTGCGGTCCGATTATCCCCGCCTTCGGATTCTTCCGGGCGAACTCAATTAGATGGGAGAATGCCCCAGGCAAAACAACAGTGTCGGGATTGAGAATCAAGATGAATTCCCCTTTCGCCTCTTTTATCCCCGCATTGCAACCCGCTGAATATCCCCTATTCTCACCCATCTCAATCAACTTAATCTGGGGAAACAGCTTTTTAGCCCTTCTTTCACTCCCATCCGTTGAAGCATTATCAACCAATATCACCTCCAAATCCATCCCCTGCCCAAAAATTGATTCCAAACAACGAGGTAGATACTCACCTGCATTCCAATTCACAATCACAACGGAAAGAAGTTTCTTTTCCTCCCTTTCCTTCAACTTTTGAAAGACAAGGAAATGCCTTCTCCTCCTCTTCGGAAGCAAAGCTCGCAAAGGAAAGGTTATCAGGGAAAGATAAGCAATGGATAGTGAGCGTGGAAAATGCTTGCGATAGAATCCAATCAATCCCTTATAGGAAAGAAAAAGCCTCTTTAAGTTGGGAAGCAGTGATGTGCTCCCACCAAGAAAATGAACCGCCTTTGCTTGAGGAATAAAATAAATTTTCCATCCTTTCCTCTTCATCCTGTAAAGAAAATCAACATCGTTGAAGTAAAGGGGGAATCTCTCGTCCATTCCTCCCGACTCTTCATAGGCTTTCCTTCTCACAAGGAGGCAAGAACTCATCGGCTGGTCTACCTCAGAGACCTCCTCGTAGCTGAAATATGTCATTCTGTAGGATGAGATTATCGGATTGCCGGGGATGAGGTAAGAAAGAGGAAGGAGAAGAAGGGAAAGGGGATAGGGAAAGCCACGAATTGAGGGTTGTAGGCTTCCTTCGGGATTGAGCAACTTGGGGGCAACCGCACCCACCTCAGGATGCTTTTGGGCGAATTCAATTAAGCGGGAAAGACAATTGGGAAGGAGAATGACATCGGGATTGAGAAGCAGGATGAACTCCCCCTTAGCTTCCTTTACGCCAACATTGCACCCTACAGCATAGCCCCTGTTTTTCTCCATCTTAATCAGCTTGATTTGGGGGAATTCCTCTTTAGCCCTCCTCTCGCTTCCATCGGTTGAAGCGTTGTCAACTAAAATTACTTCCAAATCTAATCCCTGTTCATAAATTGATTCCAAACAACGAGGGAGATACTCGCCTCCATTCCAATTGACAATCACTATGGATAAAATCGGTGACTCGTTCTTTTTCATTACCTTTTAATTCTGTGCCAGATGGCGAGGAAAACCAGAAGGAGAATGGCGAATAAGACGAGATAATCAAATTTCCTAAAATAGGGTTCCAATTGCCTCCAATTTTCTCCCAGCTTAAATCCCAAGAAGGCAAGGGAAAAGGACCAGAGTAAGGAACCAGTGAAGCAAGTAGCGCTCGTAATCCCTATATTCAACTTCCCCAATCCCGCTGGTAGAGCGATGTAAGAGCGGATTAGAGGGATAAATTGCCCAAAGAACAGGGCAACCCAGCCATAACGCCAGAAGAATCTCTCCGCCCTTGAGAGCTCGCTGGGAGAGAAAAGAAAATATTTTCCATAGCGAAGAAGGAAAGCCCTCCCCAAATACGAACCTATGAGATAAAGGAGGAGGGAGCCAAGAAGGGAACCCGTTGCCCCGCAGAGGGAAATCAAGAACAGATTAAAGCGTCCTTTGCCCACGAGAACGCCCGAGAAAGGCATAACTATCTCCGAGGGCAAAGGGACTGCGGATGAGCTCAAAACCATCAAAAGGAATACCCCTGGGTAGCCCATCGCATCTATAGTGTTTATGATGAAGCGACCGATTTCCCCAAGAAAATTCGCTAACATTGTAATGCGGAGAATTAGAGCTCAAGAAGGCGAGCGCTCATAGTTGGTAGGTCAAGGATAGCAATTGTTGCCTTGCCCGTTAGCCAGCCACAGCATTCCCCGGGATTGATTATCAAGGTTTTCCCTTCAATTATCTCCGGTTTATGGGTATGTCCCACCAATACCGCATCAAACTCTCCGCTTTTCGCAAGGGCGTGTTGGAGGGTTGGTTCGTGCATTATCACTATTTTTCTCCCCTCAAGTTCCAAGAAAGCGGGTTGAACCTTTATCTCCCCTATCTCCTTGGCTCTTTCCCTTAAAAGGAGGCGTTCCCCGTCGTTATTCCCGAAAACCCCCAAAAATGGGACCTTTAGTTGGGCAAGGATGGGTAGAACGAAGGGGGCGACGAAGTCACCGCAATGGATGAGGTAGCCAACTTCTTCCTTCTTGAATATCTCAATTGCTTTTCTGATATTATCAAGGTGGTCGTGGGTATCCGAGATTATGCCAATCCTCATAAATAATAGACCTCCTTTCCTTATAATTTTAAATGAATATCGCTAAGAGGTAAAAGCGAATTATCCAACTAAATTAAAGGCCTGCCCGACCTTGTCTGTCAGGCTTTTACCTTTTCCTCATCGCAAGCGTTAGCGAAGGAAGCCCTCTCTTGGCTTTGTTGAATAATCCCGAAAAAGAAGGAAATAGCCTTATATTTCCCATTATCAACCGCTAATAAAAGAA
>JBMFMH010000172.1:0-3715 GCA_049970775.1 bacterium
GGGGAGGTTATTTGTTCCCTCAAGGGGATTAATAACCTCCCCCTATTGCCTTTTCCTTCTTACTCCTCCAGGATGATAGCCTCAGCGGGACAGGAGTTCGCTACATCCTCAAGGTCGCAGGCGGAGAAATCCGCATCTGGCAGAACATACGCCCTGCCCTCATCATCAAGGGCAAATACCTCGGGACAGCTCTCCTCACATAGCCCGCAACCTATGCATAGCTCTCTCTTTACCTTTACCTTCATCTTGCTCTACCTCCTTGAAGAATGTTTTCAATTATATTATCTTGTATTAGGAAATATGTCCAATGATTTTTTGAAAGGAGATATGATAATATGAGATTTTATTTCCCCATTTTTGCCTCCATCATCTTGACATTTGCCCAACCCCTCAAGCTCAGCGAGGGAATGGCAAACCTTTTGGAGACCTACCCTCGCTGGGGATATATTATAAGAGGGGGAAAAGAAAGATATATGCCCTCGTATTGGTTTGGAAGATTTGAACCCACAGGAGCAGATTGCTATCCCCAAATGAAAGAGAAAGACCTTACCCCTTGGTTTATCCATCCACCTTGGCGAGGAACCACAGGCGAAACCTTTGCTGAATGGGAGCTATCCCTTCCCGAAATGAAGCCAATTATACTCCGTTTAAAAGTTGAACTATCAAAAGGAGCGCTTCCCGCCAGCGACGGAGTTTTATTCAAGCTAATCGCACTGGGCGATGGTGGAAAGGAAATCGGGAGCGTTTTCTGTAGGAAGGAAGAATGGGAAAAGAGGGACTTTGATATTTCTTTTTTGGCTGGTAAGCAGATAAAGCTTAGATTGGTGGTCAATCCGGGAGAGAAATGGGATACTACCTGCGATTGGGCGAGAGTGGGCGAACTGAAAATCATCGTCGGCAACGAGGAAATGGCAAGGATGAAGAAAGAAAGGGAAAAGGAGGAAAAGAGAAAAGAGATAATAAGAAAATATGGGGAGAACACGGGCGATGTATCAAAATTTTGGGGCAAAGATGCTAAAAGTCCAAAACCCTCCTGCCAATCGCCTTATCAAAACTATATTGAAAAGATTTCCGATGGTTCCTATAAATTTGCTTACGAAGGGAAGGATTGTCATTTAGAGTTCCTCTTTTCCCCTCCTTTTTCATCCCTAAATAATTTGCGAATATTTTTCAACGGGAAAGAGTTAGAGAAGCCTTGCTTTATGGGAGGGGTTAGCTTGGTATTGGGTGGCGAGGTGATAGACTGGGGAAGGGAGGATGTGAAGAGGAAGGTGGAGGCGAAGATGACTGGGAAAAGCGTTGAGGAAAGGGAAATCTGGGAGTTTAAGGGTGAAAGGGGAGAGCTGAATATAAAGGCATCAATTGAGGGAAAATCTATGAAATTGGAGTTTACCTCTGATAAGCCGGTTGTCAATGCAATAAACATAGCGGTGCCACCCTTTAAAAAGATATTCGTTCCCTTCCTCTTTGAAGGGCAAGCGGAGATTGCTTATGTGGAGCCCCTCTTCCTATCAGCATTCTGCGATTGGTGGGAAACAGAAGCTTCAAGCATAGGCGCCGATGGCGCCTCCCCAACATATATCCCAAAAACAAATGGTGAGCGAAATCCCGCAAGGGAAATCTTCTATCTCACAGCTTCCCCACTCCTTGACGAGGTTCTTCCCAATATACCCAATCCACCTTCCCCCTACTTAAAGGAGCTCTCCCGGCGGCTTGTGTTGGATATTTGGGCAGGGAAATTCGCCGATGATAGAAATTTCCTCAAGGAATTGAAAAGATATCGCATAAACAGCCTGCTTGTGATAAAACACGATTGGCAAAGGGATGGATATGATAACGCCTACCCTACCACTATGCCAGCTAATAAGTCTTTAGGCGGCGATGAGGAGCTAAGAAAACTGTCTGAGGAGGCAAAGAGGATAGGGCATAGGTTCTGCGTCCACGAAAACTATTACGATTACTATCCAAACTCCGAGGCTTTCAAATATGAGGATGTTGCTTTAGACCCTGAGGGCAATTATATTAAGGGTTGGTTCAATAGGGCTGTTCCCATCCAAGCCCTCATCTTAAAGCCCTCAAAATTCCTCCATTATGAGAAAATCTTCTCTCCAGAAATAAAGAGGAGATATGATGTAAATGCGGGATATTTTGATATTATGCCCAATTGGAATGTTGACTATGATGCAAAAGCTGAAGGAGCGGGGAAAATAAGTTATACGCATAGAGTTAACATTCAAGCTTATGATTTTCTGAGAAAGACATACGGCGGTCCGGTTGTTTGTGAGGCGAGCGATTTCACTGAAGCAGGATATTACGATGGAGGTTCAAATTATGGAGTGAATCGGCGTCAAATCCCTATGCTTGTTGATTTTGAGCTTCTCAAAGTGCATCCCCTTATGCTCAATCATGGGATGGGTTATTATGAGCGCTGGTTGATAGATGGATATAGCGACCCATCTTGGTATTTTCGCGTGCCAACGGAGGAGGAGAGGGATGAATATAGATTGATGACGATGGCTTTTGGTAGAATCGGCTTTTTGGGACACCAGCTGATGTTCACGATTCCTGGCTTGGTCAAGGAATATTTCCTCACTTTGCCCATTCAAAAAAGATATGGAGCTACTATGCCGAGAAAGATTCTCTATGAGGTAGAGGGGAAGTGGGTTAGCTCCTCAGGGGCAGCGCTTCTTGGCGAGATGACACGGCTTTGTATAGAGTATGAAAATGGTTTGAAGCTTTACCTAAATAGGGGGAAAGAAGATTGGAAGGTTGGGGATAAGGTAATACCGCAGTATGGTTTTCTCGCACAAGGAGCTGATATGATGGCGTATACTGCAAGGGTTAACGGTGTTATTGCCGATTACTCCGAGGATGAAGAGGGGATTTTCTGCGATGCAAGGACTCAGACCTACCTTCCCAAGCTCAAGCGAATCTTCCCCTCAATCGCTCATTTTAGAGATTTAGGAAATGGGAAATTTGAGATAACTTATAAATGGGTGGTGGAAGATGAACCAGAGGGTGATTTTGTGGCATTTGTCCATTTTATGGATAAAGAGAAGGGGCAGATTGCTTTCCAGCAGGACCACAACCTCCCCGTCCCAACGAAAAATTGGAAAAAAGGGATGGTGATTGAGGATGGTCCCTATACAATTGAGGTTCCCAAGGATAAGGAGGGAAGTTTCCCAATCTACATTGGTCTTTATAATAAAGATGGAAGGTTAACGCTGGGAAACGGTAGGGATAGCTTTATGCTGGGAAGATTGCTGATTAAGAGGGAGAATGGCGAGGTGAGCTTAGAGTTAAAGGAGGAGAGGGGCGAGGATTTACGGGAGAAATACCTTTCACGCTTGAACAAGGAAGGGAAAATAGTAGATTTCGGCAAGGTGGAAACTGACGGATGTTTGCGAATAGAGAAAGGGAGGAATTCATTGCGAATAACCACCATCCCCATCGGGAGGGAGTGCTTTGTTGGATTGAAATTGAGATATTTCAAAAAGAGATTGGGAGGAGTGAAGGTCGTAGCGTTTGGAGAGGATGGGAAGGAAATAGGAAGCGTGCAGTGGACAATGAAAGGGGACTTGCTAACCTTCAGGACGGGAAAGGGCATCTGGTTTTACGAGGTGTGTTTTTGAGCTTTCTCGCTTTAATTTTCGGGGAAGAAATTGGCTTTGTTGAATAAAACATATAAAGACATATTATCTTCAATTTCTGTAAA
>JBMFMH010000173.1:0-3709 GCA_049970775.1 bacterium
GGGAAATTGAAAATATAAAAAGAAGGGAGGAAAGTTAAATGGCAGCAAAAAAGCCAGTGAGCCCGGTCGTTGCGGTGATAATCATCATCGTGGTTCTGGCTATCATCTTCGTCATCTATTGGAAGACAACACACAAGCCGGCTCCAAAAGTGCCTCTTCCCGGGCAGATGATGCAGAAGTATATGGGGAATATGCCCGGTGGTATGAAGGCACCTGTGGGACCTCAACAAGCACCTACACCACCCTCAGGACCATAGCGGAACACTAACTTCAAAGCAACGAGAGGAAGCTCAATTTCCCCGGGGGAGGGAAGAGACCTACCTTCTTCCCTCCCCACAATATATTTACTATCCAAATAAGAAACTTTTCCACTCTGGAATCTATCTAAATTTTTGAGGTGATGATTAAGTGAAGAGGTTTCTTCCTTTTTTGCTCGTTTCTTTTCTTTCCCTTGCCCAAATAGGGGTTATGAAGACGAAGCTCACTTCCTTGATTATTTACAACAAGGGCTTCGCCTACGCCGTGAGGGAAGGGGAAGGACAACTGGAAAACGGCTACATCTCCCTTGATTGCCTTCCCCAAGCGAGTGGTGGCTCCCTTTGGATTTACCTGAAACAGAAAGGTGCCTATCCCGATGTCATTATCAACCCCCAAGAAAACACCGTTGATTTCAAGGATAAATCCCAACTCCTCGCTTCTTTACAAGGAAAAATTGGGGAGAGGCTTAAGATTGAGACAACTGAGGGAGCTGTTTCTGAGGGAAAGCTGACGCATATCCTTCCCGACCTTCTTTTGCTTGAGGGAGAGAAAGGGCAGGTCTTCGCAGTGAATCCCGATAAAGTTAATAAAGTGGTTCTGCTTGGCTATCCCCTTAAGCTCAAGGTTGGTGGAATTGGGGAAAACGAAAAAGTCGGCATCACTATCAGCTACCTTCAAGCAGGTCTTTCCTGGGAGCCGAACTACCTTCTCTATCTGACCAGCGATAAGGAAGCTATGCTTACCCTGCGGGCGACAGTCGTTAATAACATAGAGGATTGGCAGGATATCACTTGTTATTTCGCCGTGGGAATGCCAAACTTCCCCTGGAGAACGATTATAGACCCCCTCATTTCTCGCAGCTTGATGGTATTCACAGATGGTGGCATAATGGCTATGCAGGCACAGATAGAGAAGATGGAAGAGAAAGCGGGCGGTTATGGCGGATATGCTGCCGCAGGTGCTCCTCCACCTCCTGTTTCCCTTGGTAGGGAGGAACTAACCACCCTTTACCTCTATAAGAAAGAAGGTTTTTCTCTCAAGAAAGGGGAAGCAGGGGCGGTTACCATCTTTACCACATCCGTTCCCTACAAGCACCTTTACAGTTGGGATGTTGATGCAAAAAAGATTTCCCATCTCCTATCCTTCACGAATAAGAGCGATGTTCCTCTTGTTCCGGGAAGCATTTTGGCTGTAGAGGGTGGTAATCCCTTGGGGCAAGACCATCTTTCCCTCACTCCCGCGGGAGGGGAGGCAAAGATTACGCTCGGTTTAGCGGGAGAGTTAGAGGGAAAGGTTGAGGAAACGGAGATTAGCAGGGAGATCACACGGAGCCCTAAGGAGGAGATGACTTATGTCAAAAGGAGGATAAAGGGAACGCTGGAGCTGAGGAATTTCTCCAAGAAAGAAGTGGAGGTGGAGGTTACGAAGAAGGTCGTTGGGGAGGTTATCTCCTCAACTCCCCAGGCAAAAGTATCGGTTATCTCCCCCGATGTGCTCAATCCGACGAACAAGCTGTTTTGGACGGTGAAAGTGCCAGCTCAGGGGAAGGTTGAGCTGGTTTATGAATATTATTTCATTCAATCAACCCAAGGGCTACCGCCGATAGTTGAACCCAGCTTGCCGGAGGGAGGTAAAAAAGGGGAATAAGAAGTGGGCTATCAACATTTCCCCTTCGCAGGGGAAGCTATCGCTTCCCCTCACGAGCCTGACGGGGTATTTCCAAAAGGGGAATTGTGATAACCTCCCTCTCATAGAGGGGCTTTTCTCGTCATTCATTGCGAGCGAGAGCGAGGCAATCCCCTTTGATTGCTTTGGGCTTCCGAAGGAAGCCCAACATTCATAAGCGTTCTAAAATCAATATCCAATCTTGAAAGATTGGTGGAACGCCTGGAAGAGTCCAATTTCCTTTCTCGTCCCCTTCAACCTTTCCCATCTCCTCCTCCTTGCCATTGGTTGGATTGAAAAGAATCGCTCTATACACTGCTCCCCGCTCCAGATTTTTCACTTTTATTCCCCATACTCCGCTCGGCAAAAAGATTATCCTTACCTCTCCCTCAATTCCTCCCGCATAGGCTGCGTTCCAGTTTCCCGCCGTTCCCGCTGGCTCAACCCAATCCTGATGGGGTTCAAACCTCCACCATTCATATCTTGTAAGCAGAGATTTAGCCAATCCCAACTGGTGGGAGCCAGGAAGCTGATAAGCTTCCTCCCAAGGAGTGTTGCCCCAACTCATCCCGTGGGGAGAGGGACCGTAGGGTTTTTCCTTTGTATTCACTTGCCATATACCATTAGCTCCATAGGTATGCCCGCAGGCGCCGGAAAGTATAGAGACCCAAAACATAAACCTGACAACCTCTTGACGGCAAGCCTCCCCAATTCCCTCGTAACAGACTTCTCCATTTATCAGGGGTAATTTCGGGTTGGCATTGTAGGATGAATTCAAGAGATGGAGTGTGTTGGGAATGCTCCATCTATCGCTATGACCAGTTTGAAGCATATCTATGTCCAAGAGGGAAGGGTCCTCAAGCTGGTTGCGGGCGGTATCGGTGGGATGAATAGTTAGGGGGTGATGATAAGGGTCTATTTCCCTAACATAACGAGCTAATTCCGTCCATCCTTTCTTTTGAAACTCACTCTCCTTATGAGGCTCCTTTGAGAGATAATAGGGCATAATGCCCTCGCCAGCCAAGCACCAGACAACGGGAAAGGCGCCATAGCGAGCTACGAGGTATCGCCAGTGTTTCTTCATTTTTTCTATCCCCAGCCAGGGAAGATAGTAGCCCCAGCAGCCAACGATGCAAGGAAGAAGCCCTTTCTTAACGAGATAATGGATGCGAAGGTCAGCCATATCAAAATAAGATGGGTTTATGCGGGAAAAACCTTCCTCCCAGGGGAAACCTGCCTCGTTGGCGCCTCTCTCGTCAAAGGCTGGCATATCTGGGTAGAGCCCAGCAACGATTTGAATAACGGTGAATCCCTTTTTAACCCTATCCTCAACCAAGAGAGAGAAATCAGTGGGGAAAGCGAGCCTTTTACACAAGCCCATCCACCAGGTATCAGCAAGCCAGAAGAACGGGGTTCCATCTATATGCTCAAGAAACTTTTTGTTTTCGCTCACTCGCAAACGCCCGTGAAGCAGGAGGGGATTTTTCCCTTCATAAGGGAGTATCTCAAGCTTGCCCTCTTTATTGTGAAGGTCCGCATTTGTTTGGTCTGAGCAGTAAGAGCGCCATTTGTGAAGCCCTACTTTAGGGGATGAATAGCGAACCTTCCAGCAACCTTCTCCCGCCCAAAAGGCGGGGACTTTATGCTCATAGCCCTCTGGGTCGCGGAAAATCACATCCAATTCCACATCGTTGAAAGGGTCGGGATAGGTCTTAGCGGTTTCAAGGGAGATTTCTATTGGGCAATTCTGGGTTCCAAACAACATATAAATCACCTCACTTGGCTT
>JBMFMH010000174.1:0-3673 GCA_049970775.1 bacterium
TAAAAGGAGGTTTTGAGATGCAAAGAGCAGTGAAAGCGATGTTGTTGCTGGTGGGAAGCGCGTTGCTGGGCTTAACAGCGACCATTCCCAAGGACATTATGGCGGTCTTGGAGAAAATTGACCAGAACAACGCCAACTATAAGTCAGCGAAAGCATCCCTTGAACTGGTGATGAAGATGGGAGCTATGTCGCAAACCCTCAAGGGCGAGATGCTGATGGATAACACAACGGGAAAATTCAAAGCGAGTATGGGCGAAGGTCCTATGCTATCCACCCTTATTTACGATGGCGAATACCTTTGGTCCTATACCCCTATGACCAATGTATATACCAAGACGAAAATTACCCCTGAAAGGATGCAGGCTGGGCTCTTCTACTTTATGCCCCTCTCAATAGCTCTTTCCCCTACCTGCAAGACGACATTCACAAGTGAGGATTTCCTCTCTTCGCTCGGTCAATCCTCCCTTTCTAAAACGACGCTTAATAAGAAAAACGCCCTCCTCGTCTCCTTTACTGATAAGAAGGATAAGTCGGTAATCAAGCTATTCGTTGATGCGAAGGAGTACAAAGTTCTCCAAGTCTCAATGATTCCTCCCGGCGGTCAGGGTGAGATAATCTTCAAGATAACCTCGTTGGAAGCAAACCCGGCTTTCCCCGAGGGAACCTTTTCCTTCACTCCTCCCGCGGGCGCTAAGGAATATACCCCTCAAAAGGAGACCGGCTTGGAAGGGCAACTCGCTCCCGATTTCTCCCTTAAATCGTTGGATGGGAAAACCTACAAGCTCTCCGACTTGAAGGGCAAGGTGGTTCTTCTTGATTTCTGGGCTACCTGGTGTCCTCCTTGCAGGGAAGAGCTTCCCATCATTGAAAAACTACACAAGGAGTTCAGCGGTAAGGGGCTGGTCGTTTTGGGAATCAACAACGAGGATAAGGCGACTATTCAGCAATTCATAAAACAACAAAAGCTGACCTTCCCCACTCTATTGGATAGCCAGGACATAGCTTCCAGAGCTTACAAGGTTGAGGCTATCCCTCGGGTTATATTGATAGATAAGGAAGGAAAAATCGTGAAGGACATAACGGGTTATGACCCTGAAAACGAAAAGATTTTGCGGGAGTTGATTGAGAAATTATTAGGAGGTTAAGGTTTATTCTCGGTTTTTTGCTTCTTTTCGCCAGCTGTGCCTCCCAAAAGAACCTTGAGGGACAGCAAGCCCCCGACCTTGCCCTGCGGGATTTAGAGGGGAAATCCTATAGGCTTTCCGACCTCAAGGGCAAGGTAATTCTTCTTGACTTCTGGGCTACCTGGTGTCCTCCCTGTCGGGAGGAACTTCCCGTGATAGAAAAACTGCATCAAGATTTCAAGGGAAAGGGATTGCTTGTCCTTGGGATAAGCAATGAGGAGAAGGGGGTCGTTGAGGAGTTCGTGAGAAGGAATGGGCTCACTTTTCCAATCCTCTTAGATGAGAAAGGGGAGGCGGGGAGAAAATATAAAGTTGTTGCTATTCCCAGGGTCATCCTCATAGATAAAAAAGGGAAGATTAGAAAGGATATAGTCGGCTACAACCCAAGAAACGAAAAAATTTTGCGGGAGTTGATAGAAAAATTAATGGGAGAATAAGCGTTGTTGATGAATAAATTGATAATGTTTCGGATACTACGGATTTTCGCTCTAAGATTCCTCCCCCACAGAAGGGAGGCGGATGAAGTCTGGCAGGGTGTTAATTCCCCTCTCACAGAGGGGTGTCACATAGGGGCGGTGTGTTCTGATAACTACCCCGCCTCGCTTCGCTCGGCACCCCTTCCCCTACCGTCATTGCGAGGAGCGAAGCAATCTTGTTTTAAATTGCCACGGCTTCCCCTCTTTATAGGATTATTCAACAAAACAAAGAGGATAGGCTTAATTTCCCTCCTTGTCCTTTTCATCTTCGGCTGTGCCTCTCGCAGGACGCAATCCCCACCTCCTAAGCCTGTTTTGCCTTCCGAGGTCCTCTCTTCATTGAGCAAGATGGAATCGGCGATGAAGAGTTTGAAGAGCATAAAATACACCTCTCATCTCACCCTTACCTACAAGGGCAGAAAGCTAACGAAAAAGGAAGAGAGCAAGGCTGAGGTATATATGCAGAAGCCTCTTCTTTTCCGTGTAGATGCCTCGCAGGATGGGAAGGGAACGGTTCTCTTCGTCTGTGATGGAAGCCAGCTCTTCCTCTATGAATATCAAACAAACCGCTACAGTTCCTTTGAGCCTACACCCGAGAGAATTGAGAAAGCAACAGGCTTCTCTCTCCTCTCCTTCGTCCTCACTCAGAATTTCCAGCAGAAGCTTCTCGTTGGCATCGTCTCCGCTTCCTTAGAGAAAACACCACCCAATTCTCCCTATACTTTAATCTCCTTAAAGGGGAAAAACGGCGAGAATATATTAATATATATGGACAAGAAGACATCCCTTCCCCTGAAAACCCAAATAATTATGCAGTATGCCTCCTTGGAGGAAGAGGTCTCGGACCTGAAGCTCAATCCCGTCATACCCTCATCGACTTTCACATTCAAGCCGCCAAAAGGGGCGCTTAGAGCTGGAATGAGGTTATGAGGGAAAAGGTCCAACTCGCCGTTATAAAGGTGGGAACGAGCACGCTTATAGGGGAAGGGGAGGAGATTGACGAGGCTTATATCGGGGAATTAGCGAGTAGCATAGCGGAAGTCAAGCGCAGGGGGGTCAAAGTCATTCTCGTTACCTCGGGAGCGATAAGGGCGGGTCTATCCCATCTTAAAATAGGGGATAATTTTTCCCTTCCCTTCGTTCAGGCGATAGCGGCGATTGGACAGGGGATTCTTATGCGAATTTATGAATCCGCCTTCTCTCGCCACAATTTGACGATAGGGCAGGTCCTCTTAACCCACGAGGACCTCGCCACTCGTGCCCGCTTTCTCAATGCCCGCAACACCCTCCTTTCCCTCCTTGAGCTTGGAGCGATTCCCATAATAAACGAAAACGATACAGTGGCAACTGAGGAAATAAAGTTCGGCGATAACGATATCCTGGCGGGGATGGTTTCCGCTACGGTCTCAGCTGATATTCTGCTCTTATTGTCCGATGTTGAAGGACTTTTGGATGAAAAGGGGAATCTAATTCCTCGCATTGATTCCATCACGGAGGAGATTATCTCCTTAGCTGGTCCAGCTGGTAAATGGGGGAGAGGAGGTATGAAGTCAAAGATTGAGGCGGCGAAAATAGCGACCTCAGCGGGAGTGGATGTTGTGATTGCCAATGGAAGGGAGAAGGAGGTTATCCAAAGGATTATCTTGGAAAACGAGTCAATAGGAACATATATTCCTGCTAAGAGGAGGATGCGGGCGAAGAAGCAGTGGTTAACCTTCATATCTCGTCCCAGGGGAAAGGTAGTTGTAAATGAGGGAGCGAGGAAAGCGATAGTAGAAGAGGGGAAGAGCCTTCTTCCCGTGGGTGTAATTGGGGTAGAGGGAGGGTTTAAGAGGGGTGATGTGGTGAGGATAATATGTGAGGGGAAGGAATTTGCGAGGGGCTTGACGAATTACGATTCCGCTGAGTTGAGGTTGATAATGGGGCATCATTCAAGCGAGATAGAGAAAATCCTTGGATATAAAGGATATGAGGAGGTAATTCATAGGGACAACCTGGCGCTAATACCCTGAG
>JBMFMH010000175.1:0-3566 GCA_049970775.1 bacterium
TCCTCATCCCATTCAAGCTTCAAATTGAGAATCTCGCAGAGCTCTTTTAGCGGGAGGTAAATCTCCTTTTCCTTTGGATAAGCCTCTATCACCTTCCTCTCCCCCTCTTTATATACCCACCATTTGCCCTTTATATTCGCTATCCTTAGCGTCTCGTCGTTTCTTCTTATCGTCAAAAGCCTCCCCTCTTTCGTCCATTCAGAGGATATATTAAGGGCTTTCAAGAAGGGGAGAGCAGAAACAAAAGGTCTCCCTCCCTTCGTGAACCCTTTCCTTGGGTCAAGTGGCTTGTCGTTAACATAGATAAAGGGGTAAAGCTTATCTCCTACATTGCCTACCTTCAATTTTTTCAAATATTTAGCCCTATACTCTTTTAATTTATCCTCCTGGATTTTTAAAGGCGGATAAATCGTAACTAAATATCCTATCTCTCCTGGTGCAGTAGTTTCGCGAAGCTCCTTATAGTATATAGCCCTTTCGTAATCACCCTCCCAGGCATAATAGTCTGCAAGGTCGTCCCAAAGAAAGCTTACATAGGGGCAGAGCTCATGGATCAACGCTATACCGAACACCCCTGTCTCTTTAAGGCGCTCTACTGCCTCCCTCCATTCTTTTTCGCACCCCGGGGGAGGGCTTACCTCACCACGGATAATCTTCTCTTTTACCTCTTTTTCCCTGTCACTTTCTAATTCCTCTACTGCTCTAAGCCACGCATCGAATTCGTCATAGCTTTTTATATGAAGATTATAATAAACGCGTTCGTCATCCGTTTTAAGGACAAATAAGGTAATATCAGGGTTGTAACTCTCTGCTTTTCGCATATATTCTCTAAAGTGTCTATAGAGTTCTTCCTTCGCCTTTCTTATCATCGCCTTAAGTTCTTTCCCTTCCATCTTACCTATAACTTCCTTCCATTTCCCTTCAACTTGAAGATAAGACCTAATTATAGGGTCATATAGCTCGTCATCAGGGTAAAAGATGCCCAAATTTCGCGCCTCTTCTATAAACTTTAAACCCACTTTACTCCAGCCGGGTCCTCGTTCAAACAAAGGGGTAGAATATTTCGCTATGAGCCAGCAGATAAGGGCTTTACTATCAGGGTCAGCCGCTTGTTTCTCAAGTTCTTTAAGCGCGCCTACTACTCTCCAATATTCTACATCTGGCCTCATCGAGCAAAACCATCCACCTCTGACCCGGAGCTCGGTGCCGTTTTTCCAAACTAATAAAAGAGCTCTTTCCACCAGTGGGTCTTGACCTTGGAAAGTAGAAGATAAGAGAAGGGTAGAAGAAAGTAACATCAAGCTGATTAAAGACCCTAA
Source organism: bacterium (assembly GCA_049970775.1). GTDB lineage: Bacteria > Armatimonadota > JACIXR01 > JACIXR01 > JACIXR01 > JACIXR01. Next base: position 1,320 of record JBMFMH010000175.1, read on the forward strand.
AACCTTTGGTCTCATACTTAATCCCTCCCTTTAGTGAAGTTTAATATTATTCCTACAAATTCCGCAAAAGGAACTTTGTGGTGAGATTGCATTAACTTCCCAGAACATAATACAGTTGGAAGAAGCACAGTGTACAATTCCAGCTGGGAGATTATGAAGATTTACACTGTGGCCAAACTCGTGAGCCACAACAGAAGTTGCTACCACATTATCGGTAGGGTCTTCTATATCCCAGGCACTTGTATCCCCTTGATCTGGCAACCAAATATGGGGTGGGGTTAAACAGCGGATAGCTTTGATGAAAATCTTAACGGTTACACCGGGGTTATTTAAAGGTCGATTAGTATTGCCTACAATAAAATGGAAATTCCCTTGCTCGTCCCGGAACCATAGCTGTGAGGGCGGGGTGTTGTCTATCTTAGTCTGGACCCCATATTGGTTTTGGAGATGCGCTGTTCGGTCATATATTGTAACCTTCGTGCCAATGCGCTCGGCTGGGATGGTCCAGTAGTGTAGAGATAGACCTAGTTGGGCGAAATATCCAATTAGCCATTGCTTTCCTCGGAAATCATCATCATCAAATATAAACAAATCCTTTTTCTCCGGTGATGTCCTTGTGTGTTTACCTCCAGTGCCACTATCCACAAAGAAGCCTCTATACTCGTCATAGGCGGTAAGACCATCTCCTAAATTTTTCTTGTTCCCTTGCTCATCACGGCAAGGAGGGTCATCGTCTTCATCCTCCGTCTCCCTTCTCGCTTGCTTACCTTTTTTATTAAATTCCCAAGCATCTGAGATATAATTATGGTCATCGTCAATCGGTATGTTGAGATAAAACCTGTCCGGCTTATCCTTAATATGTGCCCATATACCATTAGCTCCCTTTGGTGGCGCTGGTATATACGAGGGCCATATCCCATTAGGCCATTCTTGCGGTGGTGGTATCTCCGCCGGCCATACCTGCGGCGGCCAAATCTGGGGAGTTCCTTCGCTTCTCCCAACATTTGGTATATCCGCCCATACAACTAAAGCCCCGTATGCCCCATAATCATAACACTTTATGAATAGGCTCGCCTTCGTAACCTTCCGCTTTGATATCGCATAATTCCACTTAGGTGGCTTATCCGGACCTTCCTGCCCCTCTTCTACATTACTACTGTATATCTGAAAATCGCCCTGGTAGGGAAATTGAAGGTCCCAATAATATTCCCAAGAAGGAGAATATCCCAGAGACTCTAGCTTTGTATTTTTGCAAGCCTCCGGTTCGGAAGAGGAACCTAAAACGCAGTATATCATAGAAGCGAGTGAGGTTCCCTTATGGTCTTCTTTAGGCGCTATCTCTACCTGTAAACCCAATGTATCACCAAGCTCAGGAAGCCATTTATCTGAGCCTATTTCTTGCGAGCTTCTGTAGGCTTTATACTCTGTTATCGTGAAGTCCCAAACCGTCAGCTTTACAGGGTCTGATGTTATGGGATTATCATCAAATGTTCTTATCTTGTTTTGCCTCTCGGGCTTGGCTGGGTCGTTTGCCTCCGCTATATCATCAAATGTGAAGGTTAATGATATCACCTTTGGCTCATCAGGACACTTGTAATAAATATATGTATAGTCATTATTTAACTCCGTCCTTCTCCAACTTGACCAGGCAACGAACTTCCCTTCCCCGTCCAATTCGCCAAATTGACCACCCGCCCCTCCATCACTACCATTCGTTATTACCATCTTGTTCTTCGCTATCCCATTGGGAAAAGAACAAGCTGGGTCGGTTATAACGCATTTGTCCTCGTCTTCCTTCTTCGTTATCGTAATCCTCACGATTTTGTTTTCATCTATAGCCCTAATATATTCCCTATCCAAGCTGATAGCAGGTGGCGTCATATTATGTTCCTCTTTCCATTTGTGGGCATGCTCTTTGGTATTAACTTCCAAGGCAGGCTTTCTCCTATGAGCCTTATCAAGCTCCCTGTGGTCATCTATAGCGGAAAAAAGAAAGATATAAGCACCTCCGTTGCTTCTATCAACAGAAGATTCCTCAAGGGATAGGGTATTCCAGATAGGGGAAAGCTCCGTTGTTCCTTGGAGGGAAAGCATATGCTGGAAATCCACATCGTAAAGCGACACTTCAGCTTGAAAAGGCTTCTTGCTATCTTGCAGTAGATATTTTATCTCGTATTTAGTGTTTGCCTCAGTCGGTTCGTTCACCTGATGGTCTATAATCTTTAGAGCTTGGCTGCGCATTTGGTC
>JBMFMH010000176.1:0-3564 GCA_049970775.1 bacterium
AAAGCCTCTTCCTGCTTCCTCTTTATTATCTCGTATAGTTTTTTTAATGTCTCTTCCAAATCGTTATTAATCAAGACGAATTGATAATTCTTTGCCATTTCCATTTCTCTCTCTGCTATCTTTAGCCTCCTCCTTATCTCCTCCTCTGGTGAGCCCCTTTTAGCCATCCTCTCGGCGAGAACTTCCAAGGAGGGCGGAGCGATGAATATGAGAATAGCCTCTGGGAACAATTCCTTCACCCTCGCCGCCCCCTGCACATCTATCTTAAGGATAACATCCTCTCCCTCAGAGAGCTTTCTCTCAACCCAATCCCTCGGGGTTGCATAAAGATTTCCCCCCACCTCCGCCCATTCAAGGAATGCCTTCTCTCTCTTCAGCCTCTCGAATTCCTCAAGACTTACGAACCTGTAATCTACGCCATCCTTTTCCCCTTCCCGAGGTGGACGGGTTGTGTAAGTAACGCACTTCGTTATCTTTAAGTCGGTCTTTAAAAGCTCCTTTAAAAGGGTATCCTTACCTACTCCCGAGGGACCGGATAGGATGAAGAGGAGCCCTTTTCGCAATTTGCTTATTCACCCATCTCCTCAGCTGGTGGAGCCTCCGGCGGTTTCTTTTGGGAAGGGGGGAGGCTGAGCTCTTCCAAGCGGCGGGCGAGAGCCATTGGGGAGATGGTTGAAAGGACGATGGTGCCATCGTCCATAAAAATAGCGCTGCGTGTCCTCTTCCCCTTAGCTGCGTTTAACAATGTCCCTTTCTTCCTTGCCTCCTGAATCAGCTGCTTCACCGGGGAGGAAAGAGGGTCAACGAAAGCCACTATTCTTTGGGCAATAACGAAGTTGCCGAACCCTATATTGAGGGGAGTAACTCCTTTCATAAAACATCACTCCTTATTGATTGGAGTAAATAGCATAACCTGGCGGGGCGAAAATGAAAACCTTCCCTCCCAATTTTTCCCGACTTCCCTTTATTCCGAAGGAGACACCGCTGAGAAAATCAATTATCCTTCTTGCTGCCTCATCGCTTGCCTTTTCCAAGTTAACTATCACTATGAAGCCCTGCCTCAGCCTGAGGGCTGCTTCCTCCGCCTCCATTTCAAATTTTGTAAGGTCCTTCTTGTAAATGGGGATATCCTTCCGAGAGTGAACGAAGAGCGACCATCTTCGCTTCGGCACCGGCAACTCCTCAAGCTCCGGCTCATCCTCATAGCCATCCACCTCATCTTCCTTGAAGCCGGAAAAAATCCTCACTATTTTGGAGAAAAACCCTTCCTTTTCTTGATAATCCTGCATCTTTCTACCTCCTTTCCCCAAAGATTGCTGTGCCCAACCTTACAAGGTTGGCGCCTTCCTCTATGGCGACATCATAATCCGAGGACATTCCCATTGAGAGAATGCGCATCTGTATCCTTTCCTCCGATTTAAACCTCTCCTCAGCTTTATCAAACAAATCTTTCATCCTTCTAAAATAGGGACGCATCTCCTCCTTCCCCAAGGGAGGTCCCATCGTCATCAATCCCCAAATCCTTATACCCTCAAACTGGGCTACCTCTTCCAGGAAGGGGAGCAAGTCCCCGGGTTTTACCCCGAACTTCGTTGGTTCTTCTCCGATGTTAACTTCTACTAAAATTGGCATTTCCTTCCCTTTCTCCCTCGCCCTCTTAGCGATTTCTTTGGCAAGGTGGAGGGAATCAACCGTCTGCACCATATCGAACAGCTCCACAGCCTTTTTCGCTTTATTAGTTTGGAGGTGTCCGATGAAATGCCATTGGACTGAGGAGGCGAGCTCTGCGAGCTCGCCCTTCCTTTTCACCGCTTCCTGCACATAATTATCACCGATGTATTTTATTCCTTCCCTTATCGCCTCCGCTACTTTTGAGCTATCCACTCCCTTACAAGCGGCGAGGAGGATGATGTCCTCCTCTTTCCTTCCGCTTTTCCTCGCTGATTCCCTTATCTTTTCCCTTATAATTTCAAGCCTCTCCTTTATGTTCATTCCTCAATCGTTGAACGGTGGCTGGGAGCAAGCTGGAGAAGCTGTCCCGTGACCATATAATGCACCCTCTCCGCTACATTAACGATGTGGTCGGCGCAGCGTTCAAGGTAGCGAGCAATGAAGAGGAAATAGGTTGCTTGATAGATGAGATTGGGGTCCTTCCGCATATAATCAAGCAATTCATCAAAGAGGTCCTTATAAATATGGTCTATTTCGTCGTCATCGTTGCAGACCTTCTGGGCGAGCTGTAAATCTCTTTCAAGGAAAGATTTTAAAGCGTCCTCTATCATTCTATCAACCATTTGAGCCATCTGTGAGATTGTCTCAAGCGGTTTGAAGTATTTCTCATCCTTGAGTCTTATAGCGGTTTTGGCGATATCAACGGAGTAGTCGCCGATGCGTTCAATGTCGGCGATAGCCTTCATAACCGTTCCTATCACCCTGAGGTCGCTCGCCATTGGTTGTTGGAGCGCTATGAGACGCATACATTTTGTCTCAATGTTGATATCCATTGCGTCCGCTACATCGTCATCAGCGATTACTTCCTGAGCGAGAACCTCGTCTTGTTCAATGAGAGCCTTCATAGCTTTCTGCAACATCCTGCGGACGAAGTTGCCCATCTCCAAAAGGTTCTCCTGCAAACTATTCAATTGTGTTTCAAATGAACGCCTAACCTCCATTATTATCCCTTCCTTTTTAACCGAACCTTCCGGTTATGTAATCCTCGGTGAGCTTATTTTTAGGATGCTCAAATATATCAACTGTGGGAGCGAACTCTATAAGCTCTCCCTTATAAATGAAACCGGTGAAATCGGAGACTCTGGCGGCCTCCTGCATATTATGGGTCACGATAACAATTGTATACTTTTCTTTCAATTCCTGCATCAATTCTTCAATCTTCAAGGTGGAGATTGGGTCTAAAGCGGAGGCGGGTTCATCCATAAGGATTACCTCCGGCTCAACGGCGAGGCAGCGTGCTATACATAGCCTCTGCTGTTGACCACCGGATAATTCAAGGGCGGACCTGTTTAATTTATCCTTAACCTCGTCCCAAAGAGCAGCCTGGCGAAGCGCATTCTCCACAATCTCCTCCAGTTTTCTTTTCTTATGCAGTCCGTGAATGCGGGGACCATAGGCAACATTGTCGAATATGGACATCGGGAAAGGATTGGGCTTCTGGAAAACCATCCCTACTTTCCTTCTTAAGCTGGCGACATCTATGTTTGAGTTGTATATATCCACTCCATCTATAAGGACTTTGCCCTCAAGCCTTGCCCCTTCAAGGATGTCGTTCATCCTATTGAAGATGCGAAGGAATGTGGATTTCCCGCAGCCGGAAGGTCCTATTATCGCCGTTATTTTATTGGCAGGAATTTTAATAGATATGTTCTTTAGGACCTTATTGTCCCCGTAATAAAAGTTAACATTTTGTGTTTCCATTTTTATATAATTTCCTGCGAGCATTTTAATAATATTATAGAATGGGGAAGAGCCTAAATCAACCCTACTGGAGACGACTTGATTTGTTTATTTTCGTCATTGCAAGCGGTAGCGAAGCGACCCCACCCCTTC
>JBMFMH010000177.1:0-3552 GCA_049970775.1 bacterium
TCTAAAATATCATCAATACCCGCCTTAAACGGGTCTCCCTTACCTATGATATAACCAAGGAGAGAGTAAGGGAAGGAAGGCAAAGGGGAAAGGAGGGAGAAATGTTCAAGAATGGAAGGACTTGCGCACCATATCCACAACCATCGCTTAGCGGGATTTAGCGGGTTTTTAATATTTAAGAAGAAAAAGAGGTCCTCGCCCTGGTATATTCTATTTCCTATCTGTATCTTATTTGCTTCTAATTTTTTAATGGGAAGGAAATGGAAAAATCTTTTCAATAGCGGTGAATCCCAACCAATACTCAATATCAAAGTGTTTTCCTTGCCCAAATCTTCTTCCTTCACTTCTATTCCCTTCTTAAAGTTTCCAATCTCCCTTTCTATCTCCGTCAAGCCCAAACCTTTATACAACATCCTGAGAAGCTGTGCCATTATATCCCTTGCTTCCCAATCGTTTAAAGTGGTTTGTTGGTCAGTTTCCTGAATATCGTAAACCAAGACCACTTTATAAGGTGGTCGCCCCCAATGAAAAGGGTTTCCTATAGAGAAAAGCTCCCTATCCCTTACGATTTTGTCCTGCTTATCCCCTTTAGGCAGGTAGGGAGAAAACTTGAGAAGCAAGAGGGAAGCGGTGTAAACCTCTTTATTAAAAGATGGTGAATTGGATATCCTCTCCCAGATGCTCTTAGCTTCCTCATAATCACCGATTATCCAATAAACCCTGCTAAAGGCGAAGAAAAGGGGCATTGAGACCTTGCCTAATTCCTCATCGCTCCATAGTTTTTCCCAATTACAAAGCTCCCTCAACTGCCACATCTCTTCATAAAACCTTTGTCCATTTGGAGGGAGGGGCAAGGCAATGGCTTCTATAGTGGAGAAAAGGATTTCCTTGGGCAGCCTTTCCCCGTAAGTATCCAGCAATTCCTTTAAATAACGAAATCCTTCCCTATATTTTCCTAACAAGATTGAACAGTAGCCTATGCCTAAAGTTGCGAGGGGCTTTTGGTCTTTGTATTTCTCAAAAGTTTGTTTATAAAGAGATATTGCGATTTGGTATTCTCCCGTATATTCCTTGCAGTAAGCGATATTTAAAAAGGCACGACTGGCGAACCATCCTTGAGGTTGAAGTTCCAGTGCTTTCTGATAATATTCAATCGCTTTTCCCGCTCCCCCCTTGTATTTCCAGCACTCCCCAAGCTGGTAATTAGCCTCTCCTTCCCAACGCTTATCCGCTTTCATTAACTCACTCAATACCTCCATTGCTTTATCCCATTCCTTCCGTTGCATATATATCTCCGCCTTCTCCTTTATAAGAGGGACTTTAGGAAAACTCCTGGATGCCTCATCTATCGCCTTCAAGGCGAGGGAGCTGTTACCCCTGTCCTGTTCTATTCTATTCCAGGTTAAAAAGAGGGGAAGGGAGAAAGGAAGGAGGGGATATTTTGAGAGGAATGAAGAGTAAGGAGCAGATGTTTCTTCCCCAATAGGTGTTTCCCCGCTGGGGAAAAGACGGATTTCAAGAGCTACATTCTTATAAGAAACCTCACCTGTAAGCTCGTAATCATCTCTTAAGATAATCTCTAATTCTCTTGCGCCCAAAGGAGGCAATGCCCAGAGTTCTACTTTCTGTCGAGCTCTCGGGTGCTTAACATAAGCGCTGCGGGCGTTTCCCTTCCATCCTTTCTCATTGAACCATGCCAAGGAAAGGAAAATCCTTCCACTAGCTTCTTTAGTCTCCACATCAGCGGTGAGGTGGAAGATAGGATAGCAAAACTCATAGCTAGCATCCACATCTAAGCGTAATGAACGCCACCCAGTTGACCAATCCGTGTCCTTTAAAATCAGTTTTCCTCCCTCTATATGGCATTTGCCTTTCCCCATAATCTCCCAATGAGGTGGTATATCAACAGTAATTGGGGAGGAAAAAGGGACGATTTCCAATATTGGTTCATCCATCCAAGCTTTCCCCTTGTTGTTATCGGAGCGGAAGGAAAGTTGAAAATGAGTAGCTGAGGGAGGGGGAACATCAAAAGCTATGAGTTCAACCCAATCGCAATCACCCATCAATACGAAACTACGAGGGGAATTCCTCAGCCAACTTCCTTCTTTAAACCAGCTCAATATAAGATAGGTAGGACCCGTTGCTTTCTCGGTCTTTACCCAAGCACGGAAAACATAAACTTTGTCCTTCTCGGGAAGTGGCATTATATTTGAACACCAACCAGCATTAACCCATTCCTCCCCAACGCTTTTCTCTATACGCAAGGAACGAGGTCCTTTATAAAAAATCTCGTTATCCCAAATGAATTCTCCTTTCCCTTCGGGATGCCAATAGGAAGGGAAATCAACCCCTTCATCGGTAGGGAAGGATAAAATCTGAGCAAATAGGAAAGTAGGAAGTAAAAAGAGCAACACAAGGGATGGTAACCTTATCTTCACCACCTCCTGACAACGAGGACGAAAACTTCCATAGAATCCCGAGAAGTTGGCGGGATGATTTCCCCGATTATCCCAAACCCTTCAAGGGGAACCTTTACCTCGCCGGAGAATTTTACCGTTTGCCTACTGTTTTTCTCCTTTTCTTCAAGGGAGAGGGAAGCAAGGAAGAAATCTTTAGAGGGAGCCCTTAAGTTGAGGTTCTCCACCCTCAGCTCTTTGGATGCATCCTCGTAATGGAGGCTGATAGGCGAATCTAACGACATAAGGAAAGAGAACCCCCCTTTATATTCTACTTCTAACCCCTTTTTCAACCAAGTGGAAAGGAAATCTTCCCACTTTCCCTTAAATCTCGTTAGAACCTTTGAAATCTCTTGGAGTGTTGTGGCGGGAGCTAACAGCAAATAGTGTTGAAGGCTCAAGGTTAAGAAGCCGCATCCAGACTTCCTATCATATGAATAAGCTTGCCTATAGCCCTTATCCAAGGACTGCGAACTTAATAGGAAGTAATCCAGTTTATTTTCCTTTGTTCCTGTTTCCTTCTCTGGCTCGCTCCAAACCCCTGATGCAACGCTCGTTATGCCACCATCAGGGCTGATTAGGGATGTGCAGATTGTATATTTCGCTGAAGCGGGGAGCCCCAAAGCCTCCATAAAATTTACCTTTTGTTCTTCATATTCTTTTATGAATATTTCGGCAAATATCCCACCTGTTTTTGTGTCCAAGCTTGCACTGAAATCCCTCAGGAGAACGATGTATTGATTCCCATATTTATACTCAATGTTTACGGGAGAGTTTTCCTCAACAGGAAAGGTGAAGCTGTAGGGTATTTTTAGCCTGCTGCCTTTCTCCAAGCATTTTACGACTAAATCCTGGAAATTAATTTTTCTTTTCAAAAGATTTTCCCTATTGAGAGAACCAGGCTCAATTACAAGAAAGGGGGTAAGTGTTTTCTTTATTTCCTCAAGCGTTTTCTCGCTTCCCGTTATTAATATCCTATGAACACCAATCTCCAACACTTTACCCCTCCCCTTCCCTCCGATGAGAAGAAGCCCAAATAACAAGCAAATGAAACGAGTTTTAGCCAATCCTTTTCTCATCGTAAGTCAACCTAATA
>JBMFMH010000178.1:0-3531 GCA_049970775.1 bacterium
AGAACACCCCGCCCCTTCGGGGCACCCCTCTATGAGAGGGGAATTTTAAAATTTGAAACTCTACTGAACTGCTTTAAGATGAAGAACCCTCCTCGTTTCCTCCTTCACCTTTACCCTCTCGCCTATTCCTACACCCACTATCCAGACGATGCCCTCCTCATCGCAAACTATCGGTATCCGTCCACGCTCCTCACGAGGAACCTTCTTATCAACGAAAATATCCTGCAACTTCTTCTCCCCACTCATTCCCAAGGGAACAAACCTGTCCCCTTTCCTCCAATTCCTCGCCACTAATCCACCTTTTAAACAATCCATATCCAATGTAACCTCTCTGCAACCTGGGTCCTTCACGAGAAATCGCCCCTCAATTATCTCCGCATCTATCCTCATTCCTGCTTGAGGAATATCCGTGCTTCCCGGAACCCGCAGGGGAATCTCATAGCTGACGAATCTTTCCCTTTTCCTAAATAAGAGGAATTCTCCCCTTTTCCTCACCTCCATTCCTCCAGCAAGCGTAGTGGCCACGCCACTTCTACCAATCTCCAAAATCCTCTCCACATCCTCTTTACCCAGCTCAAGCTTGAATTCCTCAAGAGCTTGGCGAACGATTTCCTTTTGCAAGGCAGGATGAAGGGAGGCGAGCTTGGGGAAGCTGAGATAGAGGCTGGAGCCTGTTTTCCTCTCTATTATTTCCTCCACCCTTGCCCTCGCCTCTTCCTCAATGAAGGAGAGCGTTTCCCTGGCTATTGAGGCGAGCCGGTGAATGGCTTCCTTTACCCTTGGATTCAACTCTTCCAGGAGAGGAATGACCTGATGGCGTATTTTGTTTCTCGTGAACTGAAGGGAAAGATTGCTCCTATCAATTACATAAGGGATATTCTGCTCTTTCAAATATTCCTCTATCTCTCTCCGCCAGATATTGATGAGGGGGCGTATGAAGACTATGGACTCTTCTTTCCTCAAAGGTGGTATGCCCCTTAATCCACGAAGTCCCGCTCCTCTGATGAGGTTGAGGAGGACAGTTTCCACGAGGTCATCTGCGGTATGTCCTAAAGCGACTTTTTTTGAGGAAAGCTTTTCGCTCGCCCTCCTGAAAAAATCGTATCTTATCCTTCTTGCCCCTTCCTCTAATGTTTCTCCTTTTTTGATAAGTTGAGGGACATTTATCCTTTCGCTGTAAAAGGCAAGGGAGTATTTTCTCGCCAATTCCCTTACGAATTCCTCCTCAAAAATCGCTTCCTCCCTCAGCATATGATTTAGGTGAGCTACTGAAAGGCGAAGCTTCATCTCTGGCGCTATTCTGAGCAGGAGATGAAGGAGGCAGATGGAATCGGGTCCACCCGATACCGCAACAACCACATCCTCCCCCTCGCTAAGCATTGAGAATTCCTGAAGCGTTTCCCTCAGCGTTTCAAGAATATCTCTATTAATTTATTTCCCTCCTCTATGAAATAATTCCTTTCCTTTCCCCAGTTCTCCGAGAAATTTTCCTCTCCTCTCAAGGGCTTTTCCGAGGAATAGATGAGGAAGGGCACGGGGTCAGGTGTATGGGTGCGGACTGCCACGGGGGTAGGATGGTCGGGAAGGATGAGGATTTTGAAGTCCTCATCAATGCTTGGAAGTTCCCTTATGATTTTACCAACGATTTTCTCGTCTATCGCTTCAATTGAGCGAATCTTGTTCTCAAGGTCGGCGGTATGCCCGCATTCATCTGGAGCCTCAATGTGGATGAATACGAAATCTATTTTCTCTAAAGCATCCAGGGCGTATTCTGCTTTTCCTTCATAGTTTGTATCTATGTAGCCAGTGGCGCCGGGGACATTTATAACTTGCAATCCCGCCGCTTTGCCCAACCCTTTTATGAGGTCAACGGCGGAGATAACCGCACCAACGAGACCCCATTTGAGAAAGAAAAGAGGGAGATTGGGGAGGCGTCCCTGCCCCCAAAGCCAAATCAAGTTGGCAGGAGGCAGTCCCCTGTCTCTTCTCCGCTTATTAATCTCAAGATTATCAAGGATTTCAAAGGAATTGTAAATCAGGGAACGGAGGAATTCCTCACCTTCCCCTTGGGGTAGATAGGGCTTGAAGGGCTTTCCCACGATGTTGTAGGGGGGTGTAAGTAGCTGTTCGTCCTTACCATTCCTCCAGACCATAAGGTGGCGATAGGAGACGCCGGGATAGAATTGGATTTTTGAAGAACCCAGCTTTTTGTTGAGAATCTCTATTAACTCCCTCGCCTCCTCGCTTGAGATATGACCTGCGCTGTAATCTATTATCTTTTCGCCATCGGTTGAGACAAGGTTGCAACGGAAGGCTACATCCTCCTTGTTCATTGGGACATCCATAGCGATTGCCTCAAGGGGACCTCTTCCCGTGTAGTATTTTTTGGGGTCATAGCCGAGGATGTTCATATTGGCTACATCCGAGCCCGGCTCCATTCCCTCGGGGACCGTCCGCACCATTCCTCCCAGCAGGCAGGAGGCTGCTAAGCGGTTCATATTGGGTTTATAGGCGAACTCCAGGGGGGTCAGCCCATCAATGGCTTCATTAGGGAGGTCAGCCATTCCATCGCCCACTATTAGCACATACTTCATTAAAGCTCTTCCTTTCCTGTCAATCTTTTATAAGCTTCAAGATATCTCAGCGTTGTTCCTTCAACGACATCCGGTGGCAAGGGTGGAGCGGGCGGTGTTTTATCCCAATTTATGCTCTCAAGGTAATCACGCACGAACTGTTTATCAAAGGAGGGTTGGTTTTCGCCTGGCTTATAAAGATTAGCATCCCAGAAGCGTGATGAATCGGGAGTTAAAACCTCATCTATGAGGATGATTTGACCGTTATGCCAGCCGAATTCAAACTTCGTATCCGCAATGATTATTCCTCGTTGCTCTGCATAGGCGCTCGCCTTCTCATAGATAGCGATGCTCTTGCTGACAAGGAATTCCGTTGTCTCCTTGCCCACTAAATCCTCCATTTCCTTTAATGATATGTTGACATCATGCCCTGTTTCCGCCTTCGTTGAGGGGGTGAAGATGGGAGAGGGGAGTTTCTCGGCGAGCTTGAGGTGAGGAGGAAGCTTTATTCCGCAGACCTCTCCCTTTTCCTGATACTCTTTCCAAGCGGAGCCGAAGAGGTAGCCACGCACGACGCACTCAATTGGGATGGGCTTGGTCTTTATTCCAATCATATAGCGTCCTTGGAGGATGGGATTGTAGGGTTCTAATTGGGGAGGTAGGGGGAGGGAGCGGATGTGATTGGGGATGATATCCCTGAGGAAGTCAAACCAGAAGAGGGAGAGGGCGGTGAGGACTTTGCCTTTGTAGGGAATGGGGGTGGGAAGGACGACATCAAAAGCGGAAAGGCGGTCAGTAGCGACGATTAGCAGGTGCCCATCAAGCTCGTAGATATCACGCACCTTGCCTCTTTTGAAGAGAGGCAAGGGAAGGTCTGTTGAAAAGATTGCGTTTTCCATATTCATCCCTTTTAAAATTCTAACAGGGAATGCTATCAAAGGGCAAGAAGAGTTTGACC
>JBMFMH010000179.1:0-3520 GCA_049970775.1 bacterium
AAAGCCAAACGCCCTTATATTGCCAATCGCTCCCAGAAGATAAAAAGAACCGGTTACGACGACAACATCCTCCTTCCTCGCCCTTTTCAACGCCATCTTCACCGCTTCCTCTCCATCCTCTATCCCAACCACTCTATCATTTAAACTCCTCGCTATCTCGCAAAGAAGCCCCAATGGAGCGGAACGCTCAGAAGGAGGTGGCGTAAGGATAACCTCTTTAGCATAAGGGACTATCTCCCTCATCGTATCCTCAATCGGTTTATCCCTTAACATCCCCATAACTAAAATAATCCCCTTGCCCGGAAAGTATCGCTCCAACCCCTCCCTCAGCGCCTTCATAGCAGGAGGATTATGCGCTCCATCCAGAACTACCACTGGATTCCTGCCCACTATCTCAAACCTACCTTTAACCCTGGTCTTCCCTATCCCTCTTTTTATTGCCTCCGGAGAACAACCAAGATAAAGCCCGGCTGATACGGCAAGGGCGATGTTTTTAATTTGATGTTTCCCTTTCATCCTGCTCCTTATCTCTCTAACTTCACCCCAAGGTGAGTAGACGGAAAGCGCCTCCTCACCCTCCCAAATAATTCTTTCCCCTAAAGGAAAAAGCGGCGCTCCCCTTGACAGGCAAATATCTCGCAAAACCACAAGCGCTTTTCCCTCAGCGGATGTGAGAAGGGGAACCTCCTCCTTTATTATCCCGCCCTTTTCCCACGCTATCTCCTCGATAGTTGAGCCCAATATATCGGTATGGTCAATGCCTATGTCCGTGATGATAGTGAGAATTGGCTGAATGATATTCGTGGCATCAAGCCTTCCTCCTAAACCCACTTCTATCACCGCTACCTCGCACCCTTTACGGGCAAACCAGAGGAAAGCCAAAGCAGTATGCACCTCAAATTGAGTGGGATGGAAATCGGGAATCTCCTCAATCTTTTTTTTAATCTCCCATAGAAGGGTGGTGAACTCTCTCCTCCCAATCATCTTACCATCCACCCTGAACCTTTCCCTAACATCATAAATATGAGGAGAGGTGAAAAGTCCACATTTTATGTTCGCCTCGCTGAGAATGGAGGCAAGGAAATGAGCGGTAGAGCCCTTACCAACTGTTCCACCTATATGGATGGTCTTGTAATTTCTTTCCGGATGATTCAAGAGCTCCATCAATTTTTTCATATTCTCCAAGCCCATCCTTATGCCCAGACGGGATAGTTTCTCCAAATACTCACAAGCGGAAGAGAAAGTAAACGCCATACTACCTATCTTCTTTGAAAAAGCCGGGCACTTTCCTCCATTGCAGATGAGGAAATTTTTCAATGAAAGGCGGTCCGACCTTGATTCTTGGCTTTACAATCGTTTCCTCAAGCAAAGAACCATCAAGCCTGTAGGCACGAAGGTCCATCTTGTCCTCCCTTACATCAACGATTAAATAATTGTAGCATTTCTCAGCTTTAAGCGTGTATCTATCGGGGGTGCCCACATCGTAGAGGGGCGCTCCTCCTCCACCTGTCACGATGTAATGGATACCGCTATCGTAAAAATGTTGATAATTGTGGTCGTGTCCGCAAAAGACAACGCTTACATTATATCTTTGAAGTATAGGGCAGATTATTTTTCTAATCTTTAGAGCAGAGCTTGTCCTTTCCTTAACAAGAGTATATGGCGGATGGTGGAAGAAGACGATGATATAGCGAGCGTTCTTGTTTCTCTGAAGGTCGTCCTCAAGCCATTTTAGCTGGGTGGGGTCCGATATATAGGGTTCATTGCTATCAAGGGCAACGAAATGACAATCTCCCCAATTGAAGGAATAATATCGCTCCCTTCCCGGCAGAGAGAAATAGCGAAAATAATAAGGTGAGTTTCTTTCGTGGTTCCCCAAAACAGGATAGATGGGGCAAGAAGAAGCCAAAGGCGTCTCTATGGAGAAGAAGCGTTCCCATTGAGATAAATCCCTTCCATCCGCAACAAGGTCGCCCGTGTGGAGCGCCAGTTCGGGTTTAAATTTAGCCATAGCTCTAACGATGGCACGATGCACATCATCCTGCGTCCTCGTGTCGCCATAAACAGCGAACCGAAATCTTTTGCTTTCAAATGGAGCGGTTCTGAAACTGAATGGACCAGCAGAGTAGCCATTCCCCTGCAGGCGATAGGTGTAGAGAGTGGAGGGTTTGAGATTGGTTAACCTAACCTTTTGATAACGAGATAAGCGGGATTGGACTGCTAAGCTTTCCCTCCCATCGGAATAAATGACCCTCCCTTCATCCTCCTCATCCGTCAACCACCAGATTGTCGCTGAATATGGGGTGACATTTTGCAAAAATGGACCAGCCTTTAAACCTAGGGATAAACAAGAAAGGGGCAAAAGACAGAAAATCAGAAAGAAGAAGAAAATTTTTCTCATTTAAAAATCGCCTCCTCCAAAAAATAAATCCGCAACTATCCTATTGTAAACCAACATACCCTTCAAAGTTAAGCGAATCCTTTCCCCTACCTCCTCAATGAATCCTCCCTCGATCAATTCTTCCGGTATTTTAGCCGCTAGTAAACTCTTTGCTACCCCTTCCCTCAGGCGCAGACCGAGCATCAGCTTCTCTTTTCTCCTTCCTTTTTCATCCACAATCTCCTCCAATTTTGCCTTCTGCCCATTTAAATATTTGGGCAAGGTTGGATTCCTCAAGCGATAAGGTGGGAGGAAGGAAACAGCGCTTGGACCGAGCCCGAGATAAGGTTCGCTTCTCCAATAAGAGAGATTATGCTGACATTCGTAGCCAGGGAGGGCATAATTTGATATCTCGTAGTGGATATAGCGGTTGGAAGTGAGAATTTCGTCAGCCATTTCAAACATTAAGGCGGAGTTCTCCTCATCGGGAGGGGAAATTTCCCCCGTTTTGAGCTTTCTGTGGAGCTTTGTCCCCTTTTCAAATGTAAGGGAATAACAAGAGATATGGGTGGGCTGATAAGAGATTGCTTCCTCAAGGGTGGTTTGCCAATCCTCAAGGCTTTGCCTAGGGATTGCGAAGAGGAGGTCAATGTTTATGTTTTCAAAGCCGATTTCCTTTGCTTTTCTTATCGCCCACCTCGCTTTAGAGGCGTTATGAACTCTCCCCAAAAAGGAGAGGAGCTCGTCATTAAATGATTGGACGCCGATGCTCAACCTATTTACCCCAACTTCCTTGAGGGATTGAAGCATTTTCTCATCAAGGGTTTCTGGATTAGCCTCAACGGTGAGTTCGTTTTGAGGTGGGAGGGAGAAATGGGCTTTAGCTTGGAGGATGATATCCTTGAGGAGTGGAGTGGGGAGGGATGTGGGTGTTCCACCGCCGATATAGATGGTTTTGGCTTGAAGGTTTGTGTAGGAATGAATTTCTTCAAGGAGGGCGAGGGCGAACGCCCTCGCCCTCCCCTCCTCATACCGCAAAGAATAAAAATCGCAGTAATCACATTTCTTGAGGCAAAACGGAATGTGAATGTAAACAGCAATTCCCTCTTTTCCCATTTCTCACAAAAATTATACCTTTAT
>JBMFMH010000180.1:0-3507 GCA_049970775.1 bacterium
CCGCTTTGACTTATCTTCCATTCTCATTTATAATTCTTCTGAAAGGAGGTTTTATGGCAAAGATTGAAGTTCGTGAGGGAGAATCTATTGAGAGTGCTCTGCGCCGCTTCAGGAGAAAACTTCAACGCTCCGGCATCTTGAAGGAAGCAAGGCGCCACGAACACTACCTAAAGCCAAGCGAGAGGAAAAGGAGACAAGGTAGAAGACAAAGGTAAGCTTCTCGGATGAAGTTTCTCAGACGCAACCTCAAAAGGAAGGAAAGGATAGCAGGGAGCAAATTTCCTCTTTTGCTACCCTTAATCTTTGCTATTATCATTAGCTCCTTCATCCTTGTTTTTCCATTTTCCTTTCGTTCCTATTCGCTCCGCATAGGCAAAAACGCTCCCTTTGATATCAGAGCTTTCCGCACAGTGCAATATATCAATGTTAAGAAAACGGAGGCTTTAAGAAGGGAAGCGGAGGGAAGAGTTGCTCCCCAATATGTGGCTCTCAATTTCGCTAATATAGAGGCGGAGGATAGCTTGAGGGAATGCTTCCGCCTTATCAGAGAGGCTAAATTAAGGAGAATAACTTCCCCTGATGCCCTTAAATCCTTTCGCTCTTCCCTTCCCATTCCCATTTCCTTGTCTTCTCTCACGGCGCTCATTCAGAGCAAAGAAAACCTTGCTCTACTTGAGGATAGAGCCCTACAGATATTGCGATTGGTTATGCAAACTAACATAAGGGATGCTGAGGAGGAATTGAGAATGGCGAGGGAAAGGGCGCATTCCCTCGTGTTGCGCACCTTGCTTCCTTCCAAAGAGACAATGGCAATAGCTGAGCTCGTCTCAGGCGCAGTGCGCCCCAATCTGGTTGTTGATGAGAACGCAACGAGGAAATTGAGGGAAAAAGCGAGAAATTCCGTCAAGCCAGTCTACGAGAGGATAATGTTTGGGGAATTAATCGTGCGGAAGGGGGAGAAGATAACGCCCGAGATATACGATAGGCTATTAGCTTTGGGCGTAGTGGGACGCCTCCCACCTCTTAAGGACATAGCTTCCATCTTCCTTGCGGTGGCACTTTCCTACTCAATAATCCTCCTTTTCCTCTCTCATTATAAAAGAGAAATTTATGAGAATTTGAAGCTTCAATCCCTTCTCTGGCTCCTATTGATTTTAGCCTTTCTCGGATTCAAGCTCGGAATATCCTTTCAATTCACACCGGCAATCGTCTCCGCCGCTCTCTGTATAGCGGTAGCTTCCCTTCTTGGTGGGGAAACCTCAGCGATAGTTCTTCCCTTTTCTTCCTTTCTGATGAGCCTATCAGCTGGTGGAGAAATGGAAATTGGGGCTATGGGGGTTTTGGCGGGTGGAGTGGGAATCGTTTCCACCCTGCGTCTCAGGGAGCGTATAGACCTTTTGAAATCCTCTCTCGCTTTGGCGGGAACAATCCTCCTTTCCACATTCCTCCTCGTGGGCTGGGGTGGGGAATGGATGTCCCTCTCTTTATTTTGGGGAATAATCAGCGCTATCCTTGGCATAGTGATTGCCTGGCTTGGCGTATCCATTTTTGAGAGGTTGTTCGGTATAACAACCCACTTCCAGCTGTTGGAGTTAGCCAATCCCGATAAACCGCTCCTCAGAGAGCTTCTCATCAATGCTCCTGGCTCCTATCAGCATAGCATAATAACCGCTAACCTCGCCGAGGCGGCAGCGAAGGCTATCGGTGCGGACGCCCTTCTCTGTCGGGTAAGCGCCCTTTATCACGATATAGGTAAGATGAAACGTCCCCTCTACTTCATAGAGAACCAGTTGGCGGAGAACATCCACGAAAACCTCACTCCCTCCTTGAGCAGTTTGGTGATAATCTCCCATGTGAGGGATGGAGTGGAGATGGCGAAAAAGGCAAAACTACCCCCAAAGGTGATAGAGATAATCGCCCAGCATCACGGGACCTCGCTCGTCAGCTATTTTTATCACCGGGCACTGGGTGAGAAGCCGGAGGAAGTTGAGGAGGAGAAGTACCGATACGACGGACCAAAGCCCCAAAGCAAGGAGGCGGCGATTGTTATGTTAGCCGATTCCGTTGAGGCAGCAGTGCGTTCCCTCCCTGAGAAAACACCAGCGAATGTGGAGATGCTTGTTGAGAGGATAATAAACCAGAAACTGGCTGACGGTCAGCTGGATGAGGCTGATATAAGCCTTAAAGATTTAAGGAAAATCAAAAGCGCCTTCCTTTCAATATTGACCGCTCTCATCCATAAGCGTCTTGAGTATCCAGCGGAGGAGGAAATGAAAGTTGGCGGTCAGAATAATCGCCCTAAGCAAAACGAAATTAAAGAAGCGACCACTCAAAAGGATAGCCAAAGCAGCGCTTGAGGAAGGCGGAGCGCAAAGCAAGAGCGTAAATATCGTCCTCGCAGATGATTCCCTTCTCCAAGAGCTTAACCTCCGCTATAGAGGAGTGGATACACCAACCGATGTCCTTTCCTTCCCTTATCAGGATGAGGAATTGTGGGGTGAGGTGATTATTTCCCTCCCCACGGCTAGGAAACAGGCTGAGGAGAAGGGACATAGTTTTGAGAGGGAGCTTGCGATACTTATAATTCACGGCGTCCTTCATCTTATTGGATACGATGATGAGACGGAGGAAGGTTGGAAGGAGATGATGAGAAAGCAGGAGGAGATATTGGAAAGGTTGGAGAGAGATGAGGAAGAGCTTAAAAAATTCCTTTAAAAACGCATATAGGGGACTTCTTCAAGCGATATTTAAGCAAAGCCATATGTTCTATTTGATGATGATAATCGTTATCGTCATACTCCTGTTCCTCTTCCTGCGCATTTCCTATATTGAGTGGCTTATTCTCTTCGTAGCCTTGAGCCTGCCGATAATAGCCGAGCTTATAAACACCGCCTTTGAGGTGATAGTGGACCATCTCTCCCCTCATTACAATCCCTCCGTTAGGTTGGCGAAGGATATAGCGGCGGGGGCGGTCCTCGTTGGGTTGATAATTATGACGAGCGTCGTCGCTTTAATCTTCTTTCATAGGCTCTTCCGTCCCGTTCCCACGCTTGCTCCCTCAGAGAATAAGTTAGTAAAGCTAGCGGGAGGTTTGGTTATCCTCTTTATTCTCTTGGGTGCATTGAAGGTTTGGGGAAATAAGGGTAAGGAAGTGCGAGGAATAGTGGGAGAGGAGAGCGCCCTTGCTTTCTATTTAGCCTATTCCGTCAATTATCTGATCGAGAATAAGCTCTTTTTCCTTGGGATGTTATTCTTGGCTTTCTTGATTTTGATTGTCCAATTAGTGAATTATAAAAAGTGGAAGGAATCCTTATTAGGTGCCTTTTTGGGGTTGACGCTTTCCATTTTTCTATTTTCTCTGATATAGAGAGAATTGGTCATCTAGAGGAAAATAGCTCGTATTCCTCCCTATTTACTACCAACAACTGGAGCAATAAAGGAAAAAATTGAATAATAGAAAGATGGTTTTTCAGGTTTTTTAAACAAATGTCTTTTTATAGGATTTAT
>JBMFMH010000181.1:0-3418 GCA_049970775.1 bacterium
GCTGACGCCTGCCACCCCTTTCAATGAAAGGGGAATTAAAAAGCGAAGGGGCGGACATTCAGCCCCAAATTCCCCTTTTGTTAAAAAGGGGTGCCGAGCGAAGCGAGGCGGGGTATCCTGAAAATGATTCCCCTTTTAATAAAAGGGGTGCCCCCCACTTTTCGTCATTGCGAGGCTTTCCATAGGAAAGCCGAAGCAATCTCGTTTTAGATTGCTTTGTTATCGCTTGCAATAACAGAAAAAGGGAAGTCTGGAAACTTTACTTCTAAAAAATCTTGACAGCGCAAGAGGGTTCCATTAACTTTAGGGAAGGAGGTAGCTTGTGATATGTCCTCAGATAAGCCTTTCTCTCGATCTGCTTTTGAATTTCTCGTTGAGAACGGAATTTATCCCATCTGGAAGGGAGGCGGGGTCCTCTTCCGCACCTCTAAAAAAGGGGTTCTAACAGCGGAAAAGGTGAAGGAGCTGATTGAACAGCTTGATATTAAAAGCAAAAAGGACTGCGATGATTTGAGGGAGAAGGTGAAGCGCGAGATATCCCTACGCCGAGAGCATATCCCGATAAAGGAATGGGTTCCCGAGGAAAGACCAAGGGAGATGCTGATGAAATACGGTGCGGATAAGCTCCCTTTGTCAAAACTTCTGGCGATTATCTTGCGGACTGGTAAAGAAGGATTAAGCGCTGAGGAACTCGGCAAGAAGCTGCTCAATCATTTCAAAACCTTGAGCCAATTGGATTCCGTTCCCATCTCCGAGCTCTGCAAGATTGAGGGAATCGGGATGGCTAAGGCGGTGCAGATAAAGGCTGCCTTTGAGCTGGGGAAAAGATTATACAGGGAAATGGCGGAGGAGAAGAAGAGGATAACCAGCCCAGATGATGCGCTTGAATATGTCTCCGAATATTACGGTCCCTACCTCAAGGACGCAAAACAGGAGTTCTTCCAGCTCATTCTCTTGGATATCAAAAATAAACCCATAGAAAAGATAGAGCTCAGCAAGGGAAGCATAGATTCTACGGTTGTTGACCCAAAGATGATAGTTAAGGAAGCAACCTTGCGGTCCGCCAGCTCGGTCATACTCGTCCATAACCATCCCTCTGGCGATACCACCCCATCCTCGGATGACATCAGCTTGACAAGACGGGTCGTGCAGGCTTGCGAGTTGGTAGGGGTGAAGGTTCTGGACCATATCATAATAGGCAAAACGAAGGAGAGATATTTCAGCTTTGCGAAAGAAGGATTGCTGAAATAATGAAGCTTAAAAGGATTACCCCGTTTATGATTCTTTCCCTTATCTGTTCTCTCTCCCACTCCGCTACCCTTCTTCCCACATTTATCCTAAGGAATTTAGGCGGTGAGGTTGTCCCTTTTCAAAATAACATTCCCTATCCAGCCTTTGAGCCCCAACCTTCACACCATCGCCTTTATCTCTCCGGCATCTGGTTGAAAGCTCGTTTTCCCAACGCTGACCACAATCTATCCCTCTCAAAAAGAACGAACGAGGTCCTTGCTAAGCTCAGGATGGAACTTAAAAGTCTTGATAATTGGCTAAAGATTACTCCTCCCCTGATTGATAACAGGTATCCCGATAGATACGAAGGCGTCGTTTGGTATATCAAAAGGTTCCATCTCCCCTCTCTGCCCCAGGGAAAGGCAATCTTGGTTTTTTTAAGCGCCAATTACATAACGGATGTTTGGCTTAACGGCGCTTATCTTGGCTATCACGAGGGAGGTTATACTCCCTTCTGCTTTGATGTCAGCTCCGTTTTGAAAAAGGGGGAGAATCTTTTGGAGGTGAGAGTGGACAACATACCCTGGGGAACAAGGAATGACATCCTCCCTAAGGGTGTTTGCGATTGGTGGAACTACGGAGGGATTATCAACGATGTTTACATTGAATTTCTACCTCGTTTAAGCATCCTCAGGCTGGATGTGAAACCGATTGATGCGAGAGGGAAATTTCGTGCTCTCGCCCTTTTATGGAATGGAGGAAATAAGGAGGTTTCCTTATCTATAAAAATATCCTGCTTTGAGGCAAAGCGGTCATATTTGGATAAAGATGCAAGCCCGAAAAGCATCGTAGATAGCCGCAGGGAGGTGGCAATTGAAGGGAAAAGAAGGAGAAGGTTGAGGCTTAAAGCTGGGGAAATCAAGCCGATTGTCTTTGAACTGAGAATTCCTCATCCCAAGATTTGGAGTTGCGAGGAGCCGAATCTCTATGTGCTGAAAGCAAGGATAGGAAATGGGGATGAGTTTTGGAATCAATTCGGCTTTCGTTTCCTATCAATGGAAAACGGACATCTCCTTCTCAATGGCAAGAAGGTTTTTCTTCCCGGTGTTTGTCGCCATGAGGATTCGCCTACGGGCAGGGCAATGAATTGGGGAACGATTTGCCAGGATTTGAAAATCATAAAGGATTTAGGTGCCAGCTTCGTGAGGGCTACCCATTATCCCAACCATCCCTATACCCTCATCTACGCCGATAGAGTGGGTTTGATTTTTTGGGAGGAAATCCCCATCTACTGGATGGGAGATAGGGAGATTGAAAATGTGCTTGAAAGAGGGATAGCCCAACAGATGTTTTTGGAGATGCTTTATAAGGATTTATCTCGTCCCTCGCTCTGTTTTTTGGGTGCTTGCAATGAATGCGGGGGAAATAAGAGAGGAGATTTGTTGAGGGAGTTGAAAAGGCTTTCCAAAAAGGTTGATGGGACGAGGTTGCTTGGGCAGGCGGGAGTGGGGCAGTATATGAGGGATGAGACGCAGAGAGAGGCGGATGTTTTGGGCTTCAATTTCTATTGGGGTGTGTTCTATGGAGGGGATGCTTATTTTTCAACGATTGAGGCGCTGGAGGAGATGCGCTCCCTTTTCCCCGATAAGCCGATAATAGCTACTGAATGGGGATATTGGTCAACTCCCGAGTGGAGGACGATAGATAAGCAGGTGGAGATAGCGGATAAGACATTCAGGGCGTTCATCAGCAAGCCCTATCTTGTTTCCGCCTGCGCTTGGTTTTTAGCCTTTGATTATCGCACTTTCATCACTGGTGAAGGCACCTTCGGTTTGTTGACGATAGATAGGAAAAGATATAAGCCGGTATATTATCTTTTGCAAAGATATTATAAGGGCGAATATAAATAAAAAAATGGATTGGATTGGTCGGAGGCTTTCCCTCATAGTGCCAAAGGTGTATCGCTTGGCAATTTTCTGTGAAACTTCTAAAACAGGTAAGTAAAAGTTGAATGGTGCTAAATCTGTTTTAGATTTGCGCCCTCGTTTCTTCTTCGTTATTACGAGGGCTTCCGAAAGGAAGTTCCATTTCAATCAATGCATTTTTCCCCATAATATACCGCCTTTGCCTCTCCTCTCCCCCTGAATTCCACCTCCACTCTATCCACCCTGATTTTGCCCGTTACCCC
>JBMFMH010000182.1:0-3404 GCA_049970775.1 bacterium
AAGGGGAATTGTCTTTGGATACACCGATAGGTGAAACTCATAGGATGACAAATCCACCCTTAACCTTTAAAATTAACTACGAAAAACGATGAATGAGAACAAGACGCTTAAAGATAGAAGAATACTCCTGGGAGTGAGCGGTGGAATAGCCGCTTATAAAGCAGTTGAGCTCCTCCGCCTCCTCCAAAAAGAAGGAGCACAAGTCAAAGTCGTGATGACTAAATCAGCAACTGAATTCGTTTCCCCTCTCACATTCAGCTCCCTCTCCCATAACCCAACCTATTACTCCCTCTTCTCCCATCCCCAAAAATGGGAAATTGAACACATCTCCCTCGCTGATTTCGCCGAGCTGTTCCTCATCGCTCCCGCTACCGCTAATATCATAGGAAAAATCGCCTCCGGCATAGCGGACGACCTCCTCACTACCACCGCCCTCTCCGTCCACTGCCCCATACTAATCGCCCCAGCTATGCATAGCCAAATGTGGTCCAATCCCATCCTGCAGGAAAACATAGAGAAACTCAAAAAGCTCGGCTATCACATAATAGAGCCGGAGGAAGGGGAATTGGCATCGGGACAGATAGGGAAAGGACGCCTGGCCTCTTTGGAGAGAATAGTTGAGCGGGTAAGGGAAATCCTCAATCCCCATCTTCCCTTAAAGGGAGTAAAGATTTTGATTACCGCTGGACCAACGAGGGAATACATAGACCCAATTCGCTTCATCTCCAATCCCTCAACTGGTGTTATGGGCTACACAATCGCTGAGGAAGCCTTGAAGAGGGGAGCGGAGGTCGTCTTGATATCTGGACCCACCCACCTATCCCCACCTCAGGGTTGTGAGTTCATAAGCGTTGAGAGCGCCGAGGAGATGCTCTCCGAGGCATTAAAGCATTTCTCCGAGGTAGATGTAGCCATCGCCACAGCTGCTGTGGGGGACTTCAAACCAAAAGAGAAGGCTGAACAGAAGATAAAGAAAAAAGAGGAATTATCGCTTAACCTCGTGCCAACTCCCGATATACTGCTTGAATTGAGCAGACGCAAGGGGGATAAGATTCTCGTCGGTTTCGCCGCTGAGACGGAAAACCTCATAGAGAATGCCCTGGAAAAAATGGAGAAGAAGAATCTTGATATTATCGTTGCTAACCTCGTCTCCGGAGGAGAATATGGCTTCGGTTCAAAAAAACTCTTCGCCTGCCTCATCAAAAGAGGGGCACCACCTCCCCAACCGATGATTATCACGAAGAGGGAGCTCGCCTCCCTTATCTTGGACGAGGTGGAAAGGATTCTCAGCAAAAGATAATCGTTCTGTGGAAAGCTCGGGGAGAAGCGTTCGGGTTGTCGTTGGAAGGATGGGGGATGCCATAAAGGAGCCCCTCCTTTTCTCCCTTCCTCCCTATCTTAATGATATCAAGTTGGGGACATTTGTCATTGTTGAAGTTGGCGGTAGGCTAAGGGTGGGTTGCGTTGTGGGGAAGGAAGAAGAGAAAGCGAAGGAGCCCGTCCTCGCTACCCTCCCCATACCACCCCTTCCACCTTTCCTTCTATCCCTTGCTCATTGGCTATCGCTTGAATATCTCTCCTCCCTCCAAGATGCCCTTCAATCAATCGTCCCTGAGGTTCTTAATTGCATCCCCTCCATCTATCTCTATCCTCAAGTGGATTACAAGCAAGTTAGAGGAAAGGTGAGGCGGGAAATCGTGCGGGAAGCGGGAGAAGGTGTTCCCTACACCACTCTACGGGTCTTCCCAAGCCCTCAAACGAGGAAGAAAATCATCGCCCTCATAGATTCCCAAATCCTCGTCCCCAGGGTGGAGATAAAGTTCAGGGAAAAAGAAAGCGAAGCCTCCTTTCCCCTTCCGCCCATCCCAAAAATCTCGCCCATCAGCTTCAAGACGCCTTTCCATAATGCTATGATTGTGTGGGGAGGGAATAGGGAGAAAAGGCTCGGGCTATACATCAGCGCAATTTTAGAGGTGATGAAAAAGGGTGGAAGCGCGATATTGGTGATGCCAGATTCCCTTTCCGCTGAATGGGCGGGCAGGGCATTGAGCGAGTTCGTGGATAACATCCACATCTACCATCGCCGAATCCCCCTCTCTGAGAGATACCAATTATGGTATCAGCTTTCCTGTAGTTCTCGCCCAACGCTCCTTGTTGGGAATCGTTCCGCCATCTTCTCGCCCCTTCCAACCGTCAAATTGATAATCGTTGAAGGCGATGGAGAATCCTCCCTTGTTCGCAAGGACCCACCTTCCTACGATGTGGCTGAGGTCGCACTTCAAAGGATGGTTCAGGAGGGATTAAGCGTCATCTTCGGTTCGGACTTGCCCTCTTTATCCCGCTTCGTTTTAGCCAATAGGAAGGGAATTCCCATCAAGCGATTGCGCTTCCAGTTGGGGGAGATAGAGATAGTGGATACGAGGGGGACGAAGCGGGTCATTCCTCCTAAAACGAGGGAGGAGATAAGAAGGGCGCTTAAAGGGAAGGGGAAGGTGATATTGGTGGTGAACAGGAGGGGTTTATTCTATCCCCTCTGTAGGGATTGTGGAAACGAGTTTCTGTGCCCTTCCTGCAATGTGCCCTTAATCCTGGTGGAAAGGGGAGAGGATAAAAAGCGTTTCCTTTTCTGCCATCTCTGTGGTGCTCAAATGCCTGCTCCCGATGTTTGCCCCGTTTGCGGTGGCTATCGCATCTCAGCGAGAGGAATGGGGATTCAGCGGATTGCCAGCGCAGTGAAGAGAATATTTCCGGAAGCGAAAACGGTGAGCCTATCAAGTGAATCGCCAAGGGAGCCCTTCTGGGAAGCGGATATAATCGTAGCAACGAAGGCTATCGCCCTTTGGGTGGAGCTTTTGAAGCCCGCTTTATCCTGTATATTTGATGTTGATTCCCTCCTTCGTTTTCCCAGCTTCGCCCAAAACGAGAGCGTTTATAGATTGCTTTTCACTTTGCGGAAGGAGAGCGGGAAGCTCATAATCCATACAACTCAACCGGAAAATCCTCTTTTCACAAGCGAGCCATTGGAATTTTTAAGAAAGGAAAGCGAGGCAAGAAGGGAAAGGCGATTTCCTCCCTTCGGGCATATCCTCACATTCATCATAACGGACGAAAAGGAGGAGAAAGCTAAGGAGAAAGCGGAGGGATTGTATAATCACCTTCTTGGCAGGCGATTTCCTTGTCTTCCGCCTTTCCCTTCCCTTTATCCCAAGAGGAAGGGCGTTTATCGGTATCTGCTCGTCATACAGAATGTCTCTATCACAAGGGCGAGGCAGATATTGAGAGCGGCGCTGGAATACGACGAGGATTTGAAGTGGCTTTTGGATACGCAGGAGGTTCAGTAGGAGAATTATGTTTTCTGAATACCCCGCCCCTTACGGGGCACCCCTTTTTCCAAAAGGGGAATT
>JBMFMH010000183.1:0-3358 GCA_049970775.1 bacterium
GGCTGAAGTTCGTCCTCTTTCCTCCATAACCTCCAGGTTGTGAATGTGAAGCGCCCCGTCGGGCTCCTTCGCCCTTCCAAAAGCCAATCCGGCCAGCGCCGCAGCGTGCCATCGGGATTCCTTTCCGAATCCTCGGGAAGCTTTTCATCCCCTATCATTCTGTTAACCCAAAGATTCGTTATCCTTATCATTAACTTGTTCTCCCCAGGTTTTATAGCCTCCGTTACATCTACTTTATACGGTATCTTCCAAAGCGTGCCGAGATATTTATCGTTAAGCATAACCTCCGCCACCACTTTTACATCCCCAAGATTCAAAATGTATCGCCTATACCTTGAATAAAGCTTCCTCGGTAAGACGAATTTCTTGATGTATAATGCGGTCCCAGAGAAGAACCTTACCCCTTCTTCAGGGTGCTCAGACCAGGAAATAAGATTAGGCAATGTGACTTTTTCCGGCGCTCCCCAACCCTTTGGAAAATGCACTTCCCACTCTCCTCTGATTTCCACAATCTCCCTAACCACCGGTTCACGCCTCACGGGAAGGGATAGCCATCTCCGCTTAGAGCTTTCTCTGGGGAATACAACGAAAATGGATTCCAGAGGCTCAAGATTTAGAGAGAGAATCGTTCCCTCTTTCGTCTCCCTAAATTTTTCCGGACGCTTTATCTCCCCACTTTCGGGAAGCCAAAGCTCTGGTAGCATCCCCTTTACCCGGAAGAAGCATTTTATATTTATTTTCCTTACCTCCTGATTACTTATAAAGTAAACCTCCGCATCGGGAAGGCTTCTATGAATATAGCGAATACTTCCAGCAGATATCCTCGGCTCATAAGAGTAATCAGGTGGAATCCCGAGTTTTCTGAGAAGCTGGCAGATTTCCTCTATATCGTAATATAGCGGGTAAGTCCCTATCTGACCCCAAGGGGCTATCCCATAAGGTCCTAACTCCATTGCCTTAACCCATTCATCCCCGATGGCGGATTCCCAGCTGCCATCCGATATCAAATATTGGCTATCACCATCCGAATAACGGATGGTGAGAACACATATCAATCCAGCGGGATTGGGTATATCGCCACCGTTGCGAGCGATTACGAGTATCTCGTTTCTTCCTGCTTTAAGGAAGTCTTTTACATCAAAACTGTAAATTTCTTCCCATTTATTCCCCTCCCCAACGAATTGCCCATTCAATTTGCACTTAAACTCGTTATCCGCAGTTATAAAGAGTTTCGCCGATTTTATCTCCTTCTCCTTTATTTCAAAGGTCCTTCGGAAAAGGCGAGTTATGTTTTGGGGAACCGCTTGAAGGGGATTGCCCTCGGGATACCAAATCCATTTCGCCATCTCAAGCAAGGAAGCTGATGACCCACCTTCGTTGAGTATAAAACTACCTCCCCAATATATGCGTCCTTTCCCATACCTTCTCACTGTCAATTGCCGAGGTGGGTTCGTTCCTCCCCAAATCTCCTTAACGAGCTCTAATATCTCCTTATCACAATCGGGATAGCCTTCAAGGCTTGGCGAGCAGAGAGGTGGTGCTCCAACAACGCTTGCCCCCTCCCTTATAAGTTCCCCTATTTTCCTTAATAACTTGGGGGTCATACGAGGAGAGCGAGGAAGGACGAGGAAGCGATAGTTCATACCATCGGGTAGATATATCCTTCCATCTTTAACCTTCATCTTGTATACTACCTCTGAGGAGCAAAAATCAAAGTTATAGCCGGGACGCTCAAAGGGTCGTCCTGGGGAGGTTAAGCTGGGCAGAATGGATTGACCGCCAAGGTTTTGAGGTGCTCCCTCGGGAACGAGTAGGCAGAAATCCGCAACGAAAAGCCCTTGTTGAAGGAGGAACTGACAGCGAGCAAGATAGTTATGCCAAGCTTTTGATTGCTCCCACCAGGTTTGTGTCCTCTCGTAATGTAATCCCCAGGGACCCATAGTCATTCCTGGCTTAACATCCAGCCAGGGTTGAAACGCATAGCGGTGAACGACCAAACGGTTTATCCCCTCGCAGAATGCCCAATCTGCTAAATCCTTGATATTTCCCGGATAGCCAAGCCATCTCTCCCCGGCGTCAGCGGTGAAAGCCTCCGCCCCTATCACTCGTTTACCGTGCGTGTGCCCAGCGGAAGCCATCTCCGTGCAGGTTGAACTCGCCCCGTATCTCCCCCAGGACCAGAATTCACCCATCGGCTCATCCGCTTGCCCACCATAGGCGAATTCATCAGTCAGGGAAGTGGTGTATCCCTCTATCGTGAGGCGAAGCCCATACTTTTTCGCTAATTCCCGCATAACACCAGCATAATTCTCCAGAAGAAGCTCGGATATCGTTCGGCGAAAATCCCAAAGAAATCTCTCCGATACCTCTCTACTTTCTACAACATAGCCGATGAGAGCGGGCAAGAAAGGGATGAGGTCATAGCCACGCCTTTTCCAGAATTCTTCCCTCATCTTTGGAGTCCAATTTTGCAAACCTACTTCCCAGCTATCAATATGAGTGGCGACGAAGCTCTTTCCCGCAAGGGGACCCACATCCTCTATTAATTTCTTGATGAAGGAATTAAAATGAAATTCAACCGCCTCCCTGCTCAGCTTATCGCATTCCAAACCTCTGCCTGAGGCGGGGGAGGGAGCGTTCTGCGCTCCTGTGGGTGTATAGCCGAAGCGGATAATTCGCCATTTACCAGCGGGCACATCCCATTCCAACTCTCCCCGAGAATTTAGTTTGCTCGTTAGGTCAAAGACCTGCTTTATCAGGATGGGTCGTCCAACATCCAAAAAATGGACTGGAAAGTGGAAAGGTTGAGGATAATAATTGAAGACAGCCTTCCCTTGCCAGTTTGGGATAATTGCTTGGTTCGTTAAATAGGGGATAGCTAAAACTGCGATGTCCCGATAGAAGTTAAGAGAAGTAGGTGGTTGGGGAAGAGAAAGCCTGATTGATTTAGGTCCCTCAACCGTGATTTCACTCCAGGTGAGCCTCTGCATAGCGAGCTCAGGAGGTATCCAGGGGCCGCCGCTGCCAGTCCAGCCAGCATCGTTATTCATATTAACCTTAAGCCCCAATTTATCCGCTTGGGAAACAACGAATTTGAAAAGCTCACGCCATTCCTTGCTGGCGAATTGAATTTTGCCGGGAGGTGTTCCTTGGTCTACCTCCATAATGAGGACACCGCCGATGCCCACTTTTTTCATAGCTTGGAGGTCAGCGGAGATGCCCTCTTTATTTATATAGCCGTTGAGCCAGAACCAATAGACCCAGGGTCTAGCCCAATCCGGTGGATGGCGGAAGCCAGCTTCCAGCTGGCTTCCGCCATATAAATAAGAAAGACGAAAAAGAACTAAAAGGAATAAGA
>JBMFMH010000184.1:0-3290 GCA_049970775.1 bacterium
CTTTGAGGAGCCAGCCTGGGGAATAGAGGTCTTCCGAAAGGCAAAAGCCTGGCTCTGCGATATATCTATCCGGGAGCGAGGCATAGACAATAAGTGAAGACATATCTAAAATAAAGATAAAAAGTAAATGTAAGCGACTACCCTGCGTAGTGAAATTTTTGTTGAAAGGAGTGCATCGCAGTGATATTTGATGGTTTAGAAGTATCAGCAGAGGAAATGTTTATCAAGCTTCTTTCCTCTGCCCTTGATTTAACTCGTCCTCTTCATCCTCTCCATCACAAACAGACAGCTTATTTATCCCTTAAGATAGCTTCCGCAATGGGATTACCAGAGAATAATCAGCAGGAGCTTTTCTTCGCATCCCTCATCCATGACGCAGGATTGTTGTGGGGAGAGGAAGAGGATATGGCTGATTTATTGGAACAATCAGCTCCTATCCCCTGGCGGCACTGCCTTCTCGCTTATTTATTGCTCAAGGATGTCCCCCTATTAAAAGCCTTAGCTCCCAGTATGCCCAGAATAATCCTATATCATCATACGAGGTGGGCGGATATTGATAAGCCGGAGAGCTCCCCCTTTCTCTCTGAGATGATGAAATTTACCCAAGGGGAGATTCCCCTTGAAAGCTTCATCCTCTACCTTGCGGGGGTTGTTTCCAGGTCAATAAACCCAATGCGTCCCATTCTTCCCCAAGTTGAGGAGATAAGGGAAAGGATAAAGGGATTTTCCGGTTATTTATTTCCAAGGGAAATCGTTGATGCTTTTATGGAGGTATCAAGCAAGGAGGCGCTTTGGCTTGACCTAACCTCTCCCTTTTTAGAAGAGATTCTCCTTCAAACATACCCTTTCCCTCAGTATGTGCTAAATAAAGAGGAGGTAATCTCTATATCCGAGCTTTTTTGTTGCTTTGTGGATTGTAAGAGCCAATATACAGCCTCTCATTCAAGGGCGGTTTCTGCGGTTGCTGAGGAGATAGGGAAGCTTCTTTCGTTGCCGGAAAGGGAAGTTGAGATGTTGAGGGTAGCGGGTTCTCTTCACGATTTGGGGAAGTTAGGCTTACCTAACACCATTATAGAGAAGGCGGGAAAGCTCACAGATGAGGAACTCGCGCTGGTTAAGCAGCATCCCTATCAAGCATACATCGTTCTTTCTCGCATAAGGAATTTTGAGAGGATAAAAGATGCGGCTGGCTTCCATCACGAGCGATTGGATGGCTCTGGCTATCCGTTTCATCTGAAAGGCGAGGAGATACCACTTGAGGCAAGGATAATGGCGGTTGCGGATGTTTTCTCCGCTTTGCGAGAAAAGCGTCCTTATCGTCCCGTTCTTGACACAAGGGAAATCGTCAGGCTTATGGAGAGGGAGGCAAGGGAGGGAAGGTTTGACCGGGAAATTATGTCAGTCTTAACTTCCCATAGAGAGGAAATAGATGCTTGTTTCATTGAAGTTTACATCTCCTCAATGCGCAGATATCAAGAGATATTGCTAACCTTCTCACATTTTATTGGCGGAGGGAAATCCTTATGAGAAATCACTGCGTTGATTTAAAAATGAAGGGGACGCCAAGCGGAGCTTGGCGTCCCCTTCATTTCGTTTTCATCCTTTTCCTTTCGCTCTCTTCCTTTTCATCTTCAAAAATAGACTGCATCTTCTTTCGCCCCGACCCTTCATTTCCCTATGAAAAATTCAAAGAGGGCTTTCAACCAGCTGGCTTTCTTGAGATTTATGTGCAAAACACAGGAGATAAGCCGATAAGCGCCGAGAAAATCCAATTGGAGGATGCTGTAGTTTGGTGGAGATTGCGTCCCGACCCTTTGCCGGCGAAATCCTTTGGGGAAATCCTCATCCGCTTGCGCAGTCAACCGAAGGGAGTTTTGAAGGGGAAAATAGATTTCGACGATTCCTCCTCCTTGCCTTTCACCCTTTCCCCCTCTCCTCCTTCTATCTCCCTTGAGACCTTAGCTTTCGCCAAGGATATAAGGAAAATCTACCTTTTCTTGAAAGCCAATGGTAATATAAAGATTAAAGATGTCCTTCTGGATGGTCGTTCCGTTCTCAAGCGGACGAGAATCCTCGGGTTTTGGCATTATATCCGTCCCATCATAATCTCCCTTCCTCAAGCTCTCCCCTATGGAAGCTTTCACTATTTACGGATTGATACCAACACGGGAGAGAGAATCGGTGTTGTTTTCCGAGCGAGAGATGATTTCTTTCCCTTGGGAAGCTACGGCTATGTAACTCCTGAGGCTTACGCGAAGGCAAACTGCAACCTGTTCGCTTCCTTTGGTCCCCTCTCCGTTCAGCAATTAGACCAGCTGAAAAGCTATGGAATTATGGCGATTTCCTCCTTGAAAGGGGATGCCCCTCCCAGTGATATAATTTCCCATCCCGCCCTTTGGGCTTATTACCTTTGGGATGAGCCCGATGTTGCTGATTATTTCCTTGAATCGCTTCCCCATCAATTGAGGGTGGGAGGAAAAGCGATGGAGATGGTGAAAAGGGAAAGGAACTGCTATAGTGCGGATAAGAATAAGCTCACATTCCTCACGATAGATATGACATATAAGCCAGCTAATTGGTTCATTTATGGGAGGGTGGCGGATGTTTCAAACACCGACCCATATGCCCTAGCTCTGGGTGCGGAAATGCGTTTAGTTTACGAAATCGCCGAGATTCATCGGCTTGCCAGCGCTCCTTCCCTGCCAATGATAACATATCAAGCCTATTTTCACTCACCAATCGGCAAGCCCTCCGATTGGAAATACCCGAGGATGCCTTCCCCTGAGGAGGTAAAGATAATGATGCATTATGCTTTAGCGGGAGGGGCGAAGGGATTGCTTTGCTACATTTATTGCACGGAAAGGATGGAAAACCTCATCTCCTATGGAGCGGAGGATTATCCAGAGGTTTGGCGGGCGATAGGGGAGGTGTATAGCAACTTAAAGCTGATTTCCTCCATCCTATCTCGCTCACAGCCTGTTGATGGTGTAGCGATGGGTCCGGAAGGGGTGTTTCTGCGAGCTTTGGTTGCCTATGATGGAATGGTTTTGGTCTGCATAAACGAGAGGGGGGAATCCAAGAGGGAAGGATATATCCCCCATCCAATAGAGGAGGCGGAGATAAAGGTGAGGATACCGCCTTGGATGAAGGTGAGGATGGTGGGAGAAGTGGCGGATGGGAGATTGAAGAAGCTTTCCTACAAGATTGATAGGAAGGGAGAGCTGAGCTTCCTTTTGCCTTCCCTTACCTCAACTGCGCTAGTTTTGATTAAGTAGAGTTATTGGCAGTGT
>JBMFMH010000185.1:0-3289 GCA_049970775.1 bacterium
CCTCCTTTCGTCTAGCTTCATTGATGTATTAACATATCCAGGGTCCCCTTCTCCAATACTATATCAGATGAAGAGCCGTGGGGCCCTGTAGGGGAGTTTCTGTATATCACATAGTCATCCAAATCGCTCGCCCAGGCATTCCAAAATATTCCCTTATAGGTGACTCCGGAATATAAGAGCAGGAACTTCTTGGGGTTGAAAGGACTTGGACATGCCATTACGATGCCCACCCATTCCCCTGTGTGGGGCATACGGGCTATGAGAAATTTTCCCTTGAACTTTACCGGAAGTTTATCCTTTATCTTGTTTAGCACAGCGTTAGATTGGGGAGTGCCGAAGAGAATTAGGTTTTTCTCTTTTAATTCTTCCTCTTTTACCTCTTTGTCCGACTTCATCTCTATCTTGCGGTTATAAGACCTTTTATCGGATGGGTCAGTGGAGTGCCAGGTGGAGAGGCTTTCGTATTTTTTTAACGCCTGGTAGTAAGTTTGCCTATTCTCTACCTCGTCTGTGCTTTGCGTGCCATAGATTATCAGTGCATCTTGGGGAAATGTCCATATCACATTTAATTGGACTTGTGTCACAAGCCCCTTAAAATTGCGAGAAGGATTGTAATCCCACCGCACTTCCTCAAGAGGAACTGAGCAGGGATAGGGTTTCCATTTTTCTTCGTTCTTCTTATCAAATATCCCGGCCTCTACTACGGTTGGGAGCTTTGATTCCACAACATATATCATATAATCTATGGGGTCGTCATAGTATTCCAAAAAATCAAGAACATGGCTAAGCGCCTCAGCGCTTGTGGCTCCAAAGATAGCGAGATACTTTGAGGGGTTTAAGGGGTTAGGGCAAGCAAGAATCAAACCTACATCACCTTTATATATACGCTTTATTACCTGCAATTTGTCGTCCTCGATAATTATTGGGAGAGAACCTTTGATTCTTTTAAGGAAAGAACTATCTCTAAAAAGAGCGAAAAGGCAGATATTGTGGTTGCTAATATCAGACTGCGTTAATAGCTCCTCTTTTTTTACCCCTGCTTTAAGACCCGACGCCTCGGGCGATATTAATTTGGAGAATTTTTCCGCCATTTCCCTTGCAACCGAGGCCTCAGCTTTTCCCGGGGGTGAAGAATAAATTACAACAAAAGGCCCATGAAATGCATCTGCAAACGGTCCCTTCAGGGCGATATGTTCATCCGCTTTCAATACCGTCCTGAATATTAGCAGTGCCAAGAACAAAATTTTTTCTCCTTTCATTTTTTTCCTCCTTTCACTCTCCCGATAAAAATTCTAACCAGTTCTTCGCCTCAGTAGTTTCTGTTGTGTTTGGAAATTCCTTTATAACCCTTTGAAAAACACTCTTTGCTTCTTCCTTTGCCCCTTTTTGGTAGAGACATCGCCCTAATTCCATAAATGCTCGCAGCCGCTCCGCCTTATCAGTTTGCTCCTGAATAATTTGGCGGTACACAGTAATAGCTTTCTCTAAATCTCCCTTTAATATATAGCATCTACCGATGCCCAATAACGCCTTTGCAGAATACCGAGCTACGCTCTTCCCCGCTTTATTGTACCATTCTATTGCATTATCATAGTCTCCCCTCTCATAATAATAATCCCCTATAGAGGAAAAAGCTGTGAAAACAATGTTAGGATAGGTATCCTTATATAAAATAGCTAGCTCCTCGCACATCTTATTTGCAAGGGTTATTTCACCGCTATAAATATAAAGCCTAACTATTTCTCTATAAGCGGAAGGTGCCCATCTTGTATTCGGATATTCTTCCGCTATCTGTTGAAGTAGAGCGATTATCTTCTCTCTGTCCTGCTTAAGTCCTATGTAGCACTTAACTTTTATCCACCTCGCTTCCGCGGCCGCTTCTTGGTAAAGGTCTGGATATTCCTTCAAAAGTTTATTCACGGTCTCAAGCGCTTCCCTATAGCGGCCCAAGAAGAAATAACAATTAGCAGCACCCAAGAGTGCAACCGGGCCTTGAGGATTGGGATAAGCGGATGCTTTGAGGTGGAGCTCTGCTGCTTTTTCAAATGCTTGTAGGTTGCCCTTCAGTCCTTCATCCTCATACATAAGTCCGAGAGCAAACAGCCCCAATTCGCTGTTAGGAAAAAGTTTGCTTATTTCCTCCAAGGTTTTCTTTTCCTTATCCCAATCCCCTTTTGCTCTGAACCTCCAGGCGAGATTCATCATCACTTCCCCTATTCCCTCATCCTGTGGATACTTTTCTAAAAACTCCTGGTACACCTTTATGGCTTCCTCATTCTTTCCTGCGGAGGATAGCATATCCCCCAAGCGATGCAGAGCCTCCTTTGCAAAAGAACTTTGGGGATAATCATCCGCTATCTGCTTAAAAGCTTCTGCTGCCTTCTGGTAGTTTCCCTCTTTACAATAGCGCCACCCGATATTCATCCAGCTACCCGCTTTAAATTCTTCAGAGGTGGAGTAATCTAGTGCTTGTTTTTCGTAATCTATGGCACTCTCAATCTCCCCCCAATCCTCACAGAGCTTCGCTAGCTCACGCAATAGAACTGCACAACCGTCAAAATCGCCTACTCCTTGTGCCAGCCGGATTTTTTGGAGATAATCGCTTTCCTTGTTTTTGAACTCCTCATATAAGGAACGGCACTTCTTTATTTCCTTTTCAATTGCTTGAAGGAATTCCTTATCGTCCTTCGCTTTTTCCTTCGCTCTAACTAAATCATTAATCGCTTTGCTAATCTCATTTTTGCTCTCATAAGCTAATCCCCTATTGAAATAGGCATAAGCGAGGATTTTATCGTTTTTGTATTGGGAGATGGCATTAGATAGCAGCTCGATTGTTTTGTCATACTTTTTCTCGCTTAGATAAGTGACTGCTATACCAATCTTGGCTTCCACCGCTATATCACCTCCCCAACCCATCGCCTCAGTGAAAAAATGCCTCGCCATATCATAATCATTGAGCGCCCAATAACATTGCCCTAGTCTTAAAGCTGACTTAGCGGCGAGCTCCGCCTTTTCAGCTTTGTTTACTATCTCCCTAAAGATAGCTATAGCCTTGTTATAATCCCCCTTCTTGAAATATTTCTCCCCTTCCTCAAACCTTTCCTTTTGAGCAAAGGCGAAATGAGAAAAGCAGAAGACCATAGTCAAAGATATCAAGAAAAATCTTTTCATTTCTTTAATTTTCAGCTTTGTTGAATAAAGCACTTCTCATATCAATATAATAACCTCTTTACCTCCTTATTATAAGATTATAGAAGAAAATCATCAACTGAATTTCTTTGATTATTCT
>JBMFMH010000186.1:0-3258 GCA_049970775.1 bacterium
AAAAGTAGATGGCTTGTTTTCTTGCTCCTATGACTGTTGCGGCTGCGGCAACAGCGGGAAGAAAAAGATTCTCTCGCAAGCTTCACATCGATTGGCTCCTTGCTATGCTCTGGGGCGGTGTTTTAATGCTCATTGTTGAGCATATCGCTCATAGGGAAATCGTTCCCTATCCACCCTTCTTCACTTCCGGTTTCCCCCAAATTCTTCCCGAGGTCTTGAGGATAGGCGTCCCAATGACTTTGGCTATCCTTGCCGTTTGGGGAATTATGGTTTTAGTTGCGGAAAAGATAGAGAGCGCAAGACATAGGAGGTCAAGGGAAGCGGAAGCTTGAAAACCGATGTGGCTATTAACTACATTCGCTTTTGCCCTTGTCTCCACGCTCCTCTATTTTCTTTTCAAGGGGAAATATAAGCTTGATGTCTTGAGCCTTATGCTTTGGGGAGCGACGATAATGATACTGGTTGACCATTTAATGGGGTATAAGGGAGGGGAATTTTTAGAAAGGGAGACAGAGGGGCTCATTCCTAATGCTACCCTTCTCGGTTTATTTATGCTTGTTCCTGTTCTCTTCGTTTGGCTCCTCATCCTGCTTGTTTCCATGCGGAGGCAATAGGGACTCTATCTCCCAAACGATTCCTTTTCCCTTGATATTGCGAGCGATTTTCTGAAGCTCAACGAGAATTTTTATCTTCTCCTCAAAGGGAAGCTTCGCCTGCTCTTTATGAAACCTCTCCTTCCCCTTGAAGATTTCCTCCCTCGTTAGGATTTTATCCTTATCAAGGATTATCTTCTGTTGCTTCCTTATTCATAATTCGCAAACCTCTCTTTTAAGCCGAATTTAGCCAATATGTTGAGGAGCTTTTTACCATCTTAGGTGAGGAAAGGTTAGGTAGAGAGAAGAGCCCCCATACCTCCGCCGATAGCGTAATCTTTAATAAGCCCTTTTTCCTTGAGTTCGTTTATAACTCGGATGGTTTGTTTCATTTAGAAACAATTTTAATTAAAAAAGAGGAGGGGGCAACCCCTTCGGGGTTGCCCCCTCAATTCCTTAAAACTTCTGGGAAAAGCTCAGCTTAATCCATCTTCCCTCACGAGGATAGAACACCATTTCCTCCCACTGCTTATCAAAGAGGTTCTCGACGGATAAGCTCAATGACCGCCCCTGCGGAAGCTGTTTCGTTATCCTTATATTGAAAATAGGCGCAGCGGAAACGCTAGTTGGCGTAGTGACATAGTAAATGTTTCCGTTTTCATCAAACCATTTCTCCGTCTTGGGAGCTAAAACATCCGTTCTTCGCTCGCCCCAGTAGAAGAGCTCGGCATCGTAGGTGAAGCCATCCTTTCCCTTCACAGTTACCCCCGCCTTAAACATATGCTTCGGCGGAGCGGTGCGATAAGCGGGAACGAGTGGCATATCATTCGTCAAGTCCCAAGCATCAAGATAAGTATAGTTGCTCCAGAAGCTCGTTCTCCCGGCGTTATATTCATAAGAAAGCTCCAAACCTTTCTGCCTCGACCTTCCCATATTTTGCCACACATAGTGAGGGTCGGAAATTATTTTGTCCTTCTCCTTTTGATAGAAGAGCGTGGCGATAAACTTACCATTGGGTAGCTCGTTTTCCCAATCGAGCTGGGCGATTGTGGCTATTGGTGGTTTGAGGTTGGGATTGCCTATGTTGATACCCGAGCCGTAGAGTTCATCAAGCGTGGGGAAGCGTTTATTACGGGTTATTGAAAAACGCAGGTCGGATGTAGGGGTTGTCTTCAAATGGTAATCAAGGAAGGGAACGAAGGCTCCTCCGCCTGGGTCTGTATCGTCATAGCGGGCTCCCCAAACGAGGATTTTCCCTTCGCCTATGCCCATCGTGTGCTGGACGAAAATCCCTCTATATTTCATATCCTGTTTTGACCAAGCGCCAGGTTGCGGCGATGAGGCAGGAATGGAGGCAGTGGCTTTTCGCCAATCCCCTTCCCACCAAATGCCCCAAGAGAATATATTTCCCTTGGGAAGATTTATGTCATAGTTGAGCTCGGTGCGAAGGAGCTTATAGCGCATAAGGGTGAACATTTCGGTGATTTGAGCTTTGGTTAGGTCTTGGAAGGTATTAGGGTCTTTGAGTAAACCTCTCTTAAAATAGAGGTCATAGGTTACCGCGACAGGGCTTATGCGGAACATCATATTTGTTTTTTCGCTCACTTTTCGCTCGTAGGTTATTGAGAGACCGGGTCGCATTAGGTTAGGCCATCTATGCTCGTAAGCATAGCCTATGAGTTCAGCCTTGCCTGTATTGGGGTTTATTTTTGATATACCGGAGATATTAGGACCGAGGGGTTTAAAGCCTCCCTTTTCTCCGTGGAGGAAAACGCCTGCAATCGTCCATTTTGATACATCGTCGGGAGCGTTAACTATCTTGAAGGAAAGGTCGGAAAGGTCAGTGCGCTGGTTTCTCGTTGGCATCCAGCCATCCCAGGCGGTGCGATTGAAGGCAACGAACCAGTTTCTGTTTTCCTCTCCTCCTCCCGCTACGACATCGTAAATCTGCGTGTTGTAGGTTCCATAGGTTGCTATGAAGCCAGCGCCAGGATATTTATCTCCCGTGTTAATCTTCATTGAGACCACGCCGGAGACGGTGTTGCCGGGGTAGGAAGGTGGGGCGGGACCTCTTATAACATCTATCACCGCCATAGAGCGCCAGGGAACTCGCTCGAGAACGCAAGCACCTATTGGGTTGATGTTGATTCCCTCCACGAGCATCTGCAGATAGGTGTAAGTTGAGCCGCGGAAGGAGAGGCGTGGGGAATTCATAGCGCAGCCGTAGATGGTCTGCGTTCCGGGAAGGCGGAGGAGGACATCCGCGAAGTTCTGCGGTCCTATAGCCTGCTCGGCTTTCTCCGAGGTTATCTCTTCCACTTTCACTGGCTTTTCCTTCTCCGCTTCAACCTCAACCTTTACCGCAATCTCTGGCGGCACTTCCTCTTGGGCAAAAGAAAGTAAGAGCCCAAGGAGGAGAAAGCTAACCAAAAAAGCCAACATCCTCATAAACTCATCACCTCCATTTTTTTAAACTATTATCATATTTTATGTGTCAAAAATTTATCATTTTATTGTTAATATAGTGAAAATTAAAGATAAAATGCTGAGAGTGGGAATTTCACCACGATTCGCAGCTTCGGCTTCCATGTCTCTATTAGAGGTGAATTGTTGAAAAATTTCAAAAAGATATTGGAATCATTAGATGAGGATAAAAGCAGGTGTG
>JBMFMH010000187.1:0-3190 GCA_049970775.1 bacterium
TGGCTCCGGGGGCAGGACTCGAACCTGCAGCCCGCTGGTTAACAGCCAGCCGCTCTGCCGTTGAGCTACCCCGGAAATCATTTTAAATTATAGAAAAGGGAACCTGTATAGTCAAATTTCCTGGCCTTCGGATGTAGGAGAATTTGGAGAAGCATCGCTATCACCAGGGAGAGGTTTCAAATAGGGAAAGGGGATTGAACTTGTTCATCGCTACCTCTATCCCCTCAGACAATATACACTCCACCGCTTGCACAGAGATATCTAAAATTTTATCCAAAAACTCCAACTCCTCTTTCTCAAATTCGCCCAATACATATTCAACCAAATCCCCTGTTTCCTCTTTTCCTATCCCTACCCTCAAGCGTGGGAAATCCTCTGTCCCTAGCTCTTTTATGATTGAGCGCAAGCCATTATGACCACCATCAGAACCTTTCCTTCTTATCCTTATTTTCCCAAATGGGAGAGAGACATCATCGCAGACGACCAGCATCTCCTGAGGGGATAAGGAAAACCTTTTTAGAAGAGCCTTAGCTGCCCTACCGCTTAAATTAACATATGTATACGGTTTAGCGAGAACGATTCCTTCCCCCTCAGCTACTCTGCTCTTACAATACTTTTTATCAAATTTCAATCCCATTTTCTTCGCTAAACGGGATAGCACCATAAAGCCGACATTATGGCGCGTTCTTTGATATAAACGCCCGGGATTGCCTAATCCCAAAATTATCTTAATATTCAATTCTTCTCTGGGGGACTCTGCGGAAGAGGACGCTGACCGATTTCTCATTGTGTATGCGAGCGATAGCCTCCGCTATCAAGGGGGCAAGGGAAAGAACCTTTATCTTATAGCTTTGCTTTTCACCCAGAGGGATTGTGTCGGTAACCACCAGCTCCTCAATTGGACCGTTTTCTATCCGCTTAACCGCTTCACCTGAGAGGACGGGATGGGTGCAACAAGCATAGATTTTTCTTGCTCCCCTTTCCAACATAGCTTCCGCTCCCTTCAATAGGGAGCCAGCTGTATCAACGATATCATCCACCATAATCGCTATCTTTCCCTCAACATCGCCTATTATTTCCATTGCCTCTGCTCTATTCGGCTCGGGACGCCTCTTGGCGATTATCGCGAGGGGAGCCCCCAAAATCTCTGCGAAATGCCTTGCCCTTGCCACTCCTCCCACATCGGGAGATACCACAACGACTTCCTCGTTTGATAAGCCAAGGGAGCGGAAATATTCAGCCAGAATAGGCACGGCGGTCAGCTGGTCAACAGGGCAGTCGAAAAAGCCTTGAATCTGGTCAGCGTGAAGGTCCACGGTGAGAATCCTATCCGCTCCCGCTACGCTTATCAAATCAGCGACTAACTTGGCGCTTATCGGTTCACGGGGTCTCACTTTCTTTTCCTGTCTGCCGTAACCGTAATAGGGAACAACCGCTGTTATACGCCTTGCTGATGCTCGCTTAAAGGCATCTATGAGAAGCAAAAGCTCCATTATGTTTTCATTTACAGGATGACAAGTTGGTTGAATGATGAAAACATCCATCCCGCGCACCGATTCATCTATCTTTATCCTTATCTCCCCATCGGAGAATCTACCCACTTCCCCCTTCCCCAACTCTATTCCTAACTCTTGTGCTACATCACTTGCGAGCTTGGGATTAGCGTTCCCAGTGAACAAACGCAGGTCCTTCATCTATTCTGCCTCCTTTCTATAAACTATTATTATATATCTTATTCGCTTTTTTTCTTCTTTCTTTTCTTAACCCACTCCTCTTTAATCGTTTGTCTTTCCCTGGCAATCGCAAGAGCATAAGGTGGGACATTTTTGTTTATCACCGAACCAGCGGCGATATAAGCCCCCTCCCCTATTTCCACGGGAGCAATTAATATCGTGTCCGAACCAACGAAAACATTTTTTCCGATATATGTTTTATTTTTCTTCTCCCCATCAAAATTACAAGTTATCGTTCCTGCCCCTATATTAGTCCCCTCCCCTACAAAGGCATCGCCCAGATAGGCGAGATGCATAGCCTTTACCCCCTTTTCAAGCAGGCTGTTTTTCACCTCAACGAAATTGCCTATGCCAACCTCGTCTTCTAAAATTGTTCCCGTTCTTAAGCGAGCGAAGGGACCGATGAGACAGTTTCGCCCAATCTTTGCTTCTTGAAGGAAGGAGGCAATGACTTTCGTCCCCTCCCCTATTTCACAATCCTCAACATAAGCAAATGGACCTATCTCGCATCCTTTGGCAATCCTCGTTTTCCCCTTGATGAAAGTGAAGGGATGAACAATCACATCCCTCTCAATCTCCACCGTCGCTTCAATATATGTGTTTTGAGGGTCCTCAACTGTCACTCCCTCTCTCAATAGCCTCTCAATTATATTCTCCCTCATAATTTTCGCCACCTCCACTAAATCCTTTCTATCGTTTATTCCCTTTGCCATCCAACTTTGGGGAAGCTTGATAGCCTGGGTATAAAAACCATCCTGATAAAGTAGCCCTACTACATCAGTGAGGTAAAACTCCTTTTGGGGATTATCGTTGCCCACTTTCTCAAGGTAATGGAAAATCAAAGGGGCTTCAAATAAATAAACGCCGGCATTGACCTCGTTTATTCCCTCTATTTCTGGCGGTAGCTCTAGTCCCCTCGGTTCTATTATCTCCTTAATTTTCCCCTCCTCATCCCTTATGATTTTCCCATAGATGGTTCCCGGAAGGTCGGCGGAGAGAAGGGTGCATTGCGCCTTTTTCTCTATGTGTAGCTTCAACATATCCTTTATTACCTCAGGCGGAACGAGGCAGACATCTCCGTATATTGTGAGGATGACCCCTTTGAAATCGGATAGGATTTTCCTCGTGGATAAAAGGGCGTGGGCGGTTCCTGTAGGCTCCTCCTGTTCAACATATTCAATTTCATTCCCTATTCTTTCTCTTATCATTTCCCCCTTATGCCCGATGACAAGGATAACCCTCTCAAATCCTGCCCTCTTACAATTATCAATTATATGAGCGATGACTGGCTTGCCGAGAAGGGGATGAAGAGCTTTCGGAATATCCGACTTCATTCTTGTGCTTTTCCCAGCGGTTAGAATAACCGCTGCTTTATCCATTATTCTTCACCTTCTTTCCAGAGTTTCATCTTCCAACATTTTTAATTTTACAAATAGAAAGAAAATAGGGCAATAGAT
>JBMFMH010000188.1:0-3164 GCA_049970775.1 bacterium
AATTCCCCTTTCATTGAAAGGGGTGGCAGGCGTCAGCCTGACGGGGTATTTTAATTCCCCTCTCATAGAGGGGTGCCAGACGAAGTCTGGCGGGGTGTTTCCCTCATTGCGAGCCTCAGCGAAGCAATTTCCTTTTTATCGCGGAGGATGAACAAGCGCCATAGCCCATAGCGATATTGACTTTACCCTTTCTTTCCCTTAAAATTATCAATGTGGAGGAAGTAAAGGAATATACCGCTGAACAAATCACCGTTCTGAAGGGGCTTGAAGCTGTTAGAAAACGCCCCGCTATGTATATAGGTTCCACAGGTCCTCGTGGTCTTCACCATCTCGTCTTTGAAGTCGTTGATAACTCCATTGACGAGGTCCTCGCTGGCTACTGCGATAGGATTGAGATAACCATCCACGAGGACAAAAGCGTTTCCGTCGCTGATAACGGAAGAGGCATCCCCGTTGACATCCACCCTGAGCTTCAGCTTCCCGGAGTTGAAGTCGTGATGACCGTTCTTCATGCCGGTTCCAAGTTCGGTGGAGGAAGCTACAAAGTAGCGGGAGGTCTTCACGGCGTCGGCGTTTCCGTCGTTAATGCCCTCTCGGAATGGCTTGAGGTGAAGGTGAAAAGGGAGGGAAAGGTTTGGTATCAAAAGTATGAAAGAGGTGTTCCCATTGCCCCTCTGAAAGCAATTGGCAATGCTACCCACACGGGAACAACCGTGCGCTTCCTCCCTGATAAGGAGATTTTCGGCGAATTCGATTGGTCCTACGAAATCCTCGCTGAACGCTTTCGCTACCTCGCTTACCTCAATCCTGGCGTGAAGATAATATTCAAGGACGAAAGGACACAAACAGAGGAGAGCTTCCAATATAAGGGAGGATTGGAGGCATTCGTTCAATTCCTCAATCGCAACAAAAACCCCATTCATAAACCCATCTATTTCAAGCAGGTGCGCAACGGCTGCGAGGTGGAGGTGGCAATTCAATATACCGATGGATATCAGGAAACAATCCTTTCCTTCGCCAACAACATCAACACCAGCGAGGGAGGAACCCATGTCTCAGGCTTCAAGACCGCCCTAACGAGGGTGATAAACCAATATGCAAGAAAACTTGGCATTCTCAAGGAGAAGGACCCCAATATCGGTGGCGAGGATGCGAGGGAAGGATTAACCGCTGTGATAAGCGTCAAGCTTCTTCAGCCCCAATTTGAGGGGCAGACGAAGACTAAATTGGGCAACAGCGAGATGGAGGGTTTGATGAATTCCATAGTGGGTGAGGAGCTATCCCGCTTCTTTGAGGAGAATCCCTCCGTGGCAAGAAAGATAATAGAGAAAGGGCTCACCGCCTATCGGGCTAGGGAAGCCGCTCGCAAAGCTGCCGATTTGGTGAAAAGGCAAAGCGCCCTTGAGAGCGGTTCGCTTCCCGGTAAATTAGCCGATTGCACGGAAAAGGACCCATCAAAATGCGAGCTCTATATAGTGGAGGGGGATTCAGCGGGAGGTTCCGCTAAGCAGGGAAGGGATAGA
Source organism: bacterium (assembly GCA_049970775.1). Lineage (GTDB taxonomy): Bacteria > Armatimonadota > JACIXR01 > JACIXR01 > JACIXR01 > JACIXR01. The sequence goes on from JBMFMH010000188.1 coordinate 1,524, forward strand.
CGCTATCAGGCAATTCTTCCCCTCAGGGGAAAGGTTCTCAATGTTGAGAAGGCGAGGCTTGATAAAGCTTTGGAAAACGAGGAAATTAAATCCTTGATAACCGCTTTGGGAACGGGAATCGCTGAAAGTGGAGAGGAAGACGGCAAGTTCAACATAGAACGCCTGCGCTATCATCGCATAATCATAATGGCGGATGCGGATGTTGATGGCGCCCATATAAGAACACTCCTACTAACATTTTTCTTCCGCTATATGCGTCCCCTCATTGAAAAGGGGCACATCTACATTGCCCAGCCTCCCCTCTACCAGATAAAAGTAGGAAGGGAAGGGAAAGAGCGCTATTACGCTTACAGCGATAGCGAGTTAGAGGAACTATTAAAGAAGATTAAGAAAAAGGATGTTACAATCCAGAGATACAAGGGATTGGGTGAGATGAACCCTCAACAGCTTTGGGAGACGACTATGGACCCATCTACTCGCACCCTGATACAGGTGACCATTGAGGATGCGATAAAGGCGGACGAGATTTTCACCATTCTTATGGGTGGTAAGGTTGAGCCGAGAAGGGAATTTATAGAAAAGCACGCAAAGGAGGTGCGCAACTTAGATATATGAAGCGGGCTTTAACGCCGAATCAAGCTCTTCAACTCATCAATCATGGTCCGACGATTTTAGTAACCGCCGTAGGAGAGAAGGGAGCGAATATCATAACCTTGGCTTGGTCAATGCCCGTGAGCATTCGCCCACCTCTTTTGGCGATAAGCGTTTCCCCTCACCGTTATTCCCATAATTTAATCCTCAATTCTGGTGAATTCGTCGTGAATATTCCGAATGCTTCCCTTTTAAGGCAAGTCCATCTTTGTGGGACAATCTCCGGCAGGAATAAAGATAAATTCAAGGAGGCGGGATTGACGGCGATTCCCGCCAGCAAGGTTCAAGCTCCCCTTATTGAGGAGTGCATAGGACACATAGAGTGCAAGTTGAGGGCTCACTATACCGCTGGCGACCACACAATCTTCATTGGGGAAGTGGTGGCTGGTTCAGTGGAGGAAGAGCTATACGATGGGCACCTGATGACGGAGAAGGAGGAAGGGGAAACCCTCCATCATCTTGGAGGCAATGTTTATGCGATAGCGGGGAGAAGAGTTCGTGCCCGTTAGGGGTCTGGCGGGGTGCTATTACTTGGGATAACAAAGCCCTAACAAATAAATGCGGTCAACGATGCCATTCAATTAGCGTTTTTCTTTGCTTCTTTTTCCTTTCTTATTAATTCCGACACCCTATCTTCCCAGGCTTGATATTTCTTCAGCCATTCCCACATATCATCAGCGGTGGGAGGTATTTTAAGTTGACGCAAAAAAGCGATGAACTCATCCGTAATTTGGTTAAGAGTTTCATCGTGGAACCTCTCATCAAAGTCTCGCCTAGTTATTATCATTAGCTGGATTAGAGCTTCTAAATCTTCCTCAAACTTGATTATCTCCTCTTGCGTCAATGGTTCATCAGAATCCCCAGCCGAGAGGATTGCTTCAAACAATTCAGAATCTATTAACATCCATTCATCATCAAGCGACTCCTCTTTCTCCAAATCCTTATCCTTCCGCTCTTCCATAATCCGCCTCCTTTCTAATCCTACTCTCC
>JBMFMH010000189.1:0-3143 GCA_049970775.1 bacterium
TTTGTAAATCCTTATCTCTGGAAAAGTATAAAGGACATCTTCTGGGATGGATTGGGGAACGAAAGGAAAAGAGATTCCCAAAAACCTAAGCTCTTGCTTGAAATCCTTCACCAATCTGTATCTTCTCTCCAGCTCATTCCAGAACTCCAGCGCGGAGGGACGCTTCAACCTTAATGGATGGATGAACTCAAAGTTTGAAACAACGAAATAATCGGGTTTCTCCTCTAATAGCTTCCGCTTATCCCAACCTATGATAACGACTTTATAGGGCGATTTTAAATTCCACTCGTAGAAATCTCTCTCGCTCATCTTCCCACCATTGTAAGGGATGAAGGCGGGAGAATAAAACCAGGGAAGCTGAAGCAAACCCACCTTATCACCCTTTTTCAGATTTTGCCTGAGCCAATTTCCCGCTATGTCTCTTGGTTCCGCCCTTGTGAGGCTGGATAAATAAGCGAGTGAAAGGAGAGAAGTATAGACGAAGATTAAAGTGAAAGTGAGAACCGCAACCTCACGCAGGAGGTTCCTTCTATGGGGGAAGAAAGGGCGAGCTGACAGGATGAGGACGAACGGGATAAGGGGAATGAGATACCTTGCGAAACGGACATTGGAAAAGCTGATGAGAAGGTAATAGGGGATGAGGAAGGAGAGAATGAGGGAATCACCTGCGGTGTGTTTGAATAAGGCAACGATAACGCCGAAGAGGAAGGCGAGAAATAAGGGAACGCCGAGGGTGAAGAAGAGAGTGCGGAGATTGTATAGCCAACCTGGACCGGTGTTGACGAAGAGGTCTCCATGCCCTAATCTCGTGTGCCGCATCTCGTAGAGGAAGTCGTTCTTGAACTTCGGAAAATTCAGCAGGCTACCAGGACAACCGATGAGGAAGCCAGCAATTATGCCAAAGCTTAGGTAGGCGAGCCTCTTTGGGGTAAGACCTTTCTTAAAGAGCAGATAGAAAAGGGGAACCGCTACGAGGATGGCATTGTATTTGGTCGCAGTGGCGAGACCGGCGAATAATCCACCCAGGAAAAAATAGGAATCCTTTTGCTTGTTGAGTAAAAGGACGGAGAAAAGAAAGGATAGGGAGAGGAAGAAGGTGGTTGGCACATCAACGGCGGTATAATGAGAATGAAGCATATGAAGGGGGGCGATGGCTAAGAGAAGGGCGCTTGCCTTCGCTACATCTTCATCGTAAAGGTGTTTTGCGATTTGATAAACAATCAGAACAGTTCCTGCTCCCATCAGGGCGGAAGCAGCCCGCCCAATTAAAATCATTTGGGAAAGTTGGAGGTAAAAAGGACCGCCGTTTAGGAATCCCCAAGCAAGGGCGAGAGTATTGAGAAAAGAAACGATGAAGATATAGAGGCTACCATAGTTGTAGAATTTAGTATCAAGTTTGAGATGAAACAAATCAACATTTGATGAGGCACCGATTATGAGGATTTCATCGGGATGATAGGAGAAGTAATGGTGGCTGTTGGGCAACCCCCATCTTATTCCTATGAGACGCAGAAGGATTGCGAGGAAAAAAACCGCTAAAAGGAAGAGATTAAACCTTTTTGTCTTCATCCCTTGCCAGCATTCCCCTTTGAATTAAAAAGCAGATTCCCAAGCTCATAATTAAATCTCCTGGGCTGAAGACATTTCTTCTCAAGAGAGCATAGGGTATGCCTCCTTCCCCCAGAAAATGGGGAGGGAAGGGTATGTAATCGGAGAGGAAGAAAAGGGGGTCGTTTCCCTCCGAGAGCTTATATCTGAAATAACCGCCTTTTTTCGCTGCTTGAAGGAACTTTTCCTCAGCGTGTATGTATTGTAGGGCTTGGCGATATATCGGCATCTTTCCACCATTCGCCGTAATTACGAGGAAATTCATAAATAATCCAATCGCTAATAGATACATTTCCCAGTAGTGGAGATTCAATAGCGGCCAAATAATAAGGGGTAGAAAGGATAGGGTGTAGAGGAGAGGAACGAGGAAAGAGGGAGTGGTGTGGAGGCGATGGATAAGGAAGGCGGATAATTGGAGGGAAAAGGCGATATAGAGAAGATAATAGGCACGCAGATGGATTTTGAGGAAATTTCGCAGGCTTCCTTTCCTAAGCCAGCCTATGATTAGGGAGAGGAAAAGCATCTGAATGGACATATCCTCGCCTATCCCTTTGAAATCATCACTTTCTCATCATAAGAGGGTTGAATTTCGTTTCCTGGATAAACTATCAGGAAGTTTTCCTCCTCAAGTTGCAGATTGCAGAATTTCTCCAAAAGGGAAAGGCTTCCCCTTAACTCCTCGTAGCACCATCCATTTTGTTGGGCTAAGGAGGCAACATATTCTTTGTATTCTCTTTCATCCCCTATCCCCATTGAGATGAAGACCGCTCTATTATATCTCTTTTGCCATTCACCCATAACTTCCATCAGATACTTTGCGTTATCTTCTCCGTATTTTCTCGCCAAATCTTGAAATTGAAGCTCTTGGATGAAAGCGTCTTGGATGCTATCCTTTCTTTCCTTTTGTCCTCTTCTCTCCAACCACCCACGGGAGTAGTAGTAGGTGCCGGGGAAGGAGTAGAATTGCTCCAGATAGCGTTCTTTTGAGCCAAGATAAAGGGAAATGCAATCGTGGACACGAGGGATTACGAGGGGAATAGAAGGAGGGGAAAGATTGGCGGTTGCATTTCCGCAGAGTCCGAAGCCTAATAGGATGTAATCGTAGTTATCCTGAATGCTGTTTAATTTATCCTGAAGGGTTTGATGGAGGAGGTCGGGATAGTCGTGCAAATCCTTTGTAATGAGCTCAATATCTATGATGTGATTCGCGAAAGAGGAAAGATGATAGAGCTCTCTCGCTAAAACCTCGCAGGCAATTAGCTTCAATCTCATATTTTCAATTTTATAGTAAGAAGGTAAGAGGGGGAAGGGATTTTTGGTTTTTTCGGTGGATAAATCTGACCAAGCTTCGTCTGACACCCCTCTGCTTTTTTCATCATCGTTATTGCGAGACTTTCCGAAGGAAAGCCGAAATTCTCCGTCATTGCGAGGGCTTCCGAAAGGAAGCCCGAAGCAATCTCATATTTGCCTTACCCTCCCTCATTGCACCTAAAAAAGAGATTGCTTCGTCGCTACGCTCCTCGCAATGACGGAAA
>JBMFMH010000190.1:0-3125 GCA_049970775.1 bacterium
ACATATAACATAGTCTTTAAAGAAAGGAGGGTAGCTGATGCCTAAATGGAAGGTATTCGTGACAAGAGTAATCCCTGAGGAAGGATTGAAGCTCATCCAGGAAAACTGCGATGCGGAGATATGGCAGGAGGAAACCCCTCCACCCCGAGAAGTGCTCATTGAAAAAATTAAGGATTGCGAGGGAATCCTCTGCCTCCTGACTGATAAGATAGATGGGGAGGTTATGGATAATGCTACCAAGTTGAGAATCATCTCCAATTATGCAGTTGGCTACGATAACATAGATGTTAAGGAAGCCACGCGCAGAAAAATTATGGTGACGAATACTCCTGGCGTTTTAACCGAGACAACCGCCGACCTCACCTTCGCCCTCATCTTAGCCACTGCAAGAAGATTAGTGGAGGCGGATAAATTCACGAGAAGCGGAAAATGGAAATCTTGGGGTCCTATGCTTTTTCTGGGAAGGGATGTTTATGGGGCAACTTTAGGGATAATCGGGATGGGGAGGATAGGGCAGGCGGTGGCGAGGAGGGCAAAGGGCTTTAATATGAAGATAATCTACTATAGCAGGAGAAGGAACGAGGAAGCGGAGAAAGAATTGGGAGCGGAGTATCGCGAGCTTCATTCTCTCTTAAAAGAGGCGGACATAATAACAATCCATACTCCTTTAACGGAAGAGACCTATCACTTGATAGGGGAGAAGGAGCTCTCCCTTATGAAGCCTAGCGCTATTTTGATAAACACGGCGAGGGGAGCTGTAGTGGACCAGAGGGCGCTTTTCAAGGCTTTAAAGGAGAAAAGGATATTTGGGGCAGGATTGGATGTATACGAAAAGGAGCCGATAGATGCGGATGACCCCTTATTGGAGTTGGATAATGTTGTGGTTCTTCCCCACATAGGTTCGGCGACGGTGGAGACGAGGGGGAGGATGGCGAGGATGGCGGCGGAGAATTTATTGGCGGGCTTGAGAGGGGAGATACCGCAAAATCTCGTCAATCCCGAGGTGCTTCAAGGGTGATTATTCCCGGATTGGTTTTGGGTATGAGGAAACCCGAGGATGGAACCTTGCGTGGGAATCTTTTACCATAGACGAGTGCCGCGAAAAATCGCTTGGATTAAAGAAAAGGAACTTATATAATATATATCACTATGAAAGAGCAATTCGTTTCCTTTTATAACAAGAACCAGCGTATAGTGGGAATGCTACACATAGCGGGGGAGAAAACTCCCGCTGTCTTGATGTGCCACGGCTTCACCGGTCAAAGGATGGAAGCTCATTTCCTCTTCGTGAAAACGGCGAGGAGATTGGCGGAAGAAGGCATCTCTGTCCTTAGGTTTGATTTTCGTGGTTCAGGGGAAAGCGAGGGCTCTTTTGAGGATATGACGATAGAGGAGGAGATTTCCGATGCCTACACGGCGCTTCGCTTCCTCCTAATGCAGGAATTCGTTGATTATAACCGGGTCGGCATAGTGGGGCTGAGTATGGGAGGGTGCGTTTCCGCTTGCCTTGCGGGAAGGGTGAAGAACCTCCTTAAATCCGTCGTCCTCTGGTCAGCAGCTTATAAGCCGAAGGAAGACCTCTCTTCTCTCCTCACGCCCGATGTCAAGGAAGCCCTTGAAAAGCTTGGCTATATAAATGTTGGAGGGAACAAGGTGGGAAAGAAGTTCTTTGAAATCCTTCCCCAGATAGACCCAATCGGTGAGATAGTCAACTTCCCCGGCTCAGTTCTCCTCGTTCACGGTGAAGCGGATTTCATCCCTTATGCTCGGGCTGAGGAGTGCTACGAGAGGTTGAAGGAACGCAAGGAGGGAAGGGCTAAATTGCACATCGTTAAGGGGGCTGACCACACTTTCTCCTCTCCCGAATGGGAGGAGGAGGTCATTGAGCTCACCCTTAACTGGTTTAAGGAAACCCTCTAATGGTCAGGGAGGAATAGGATATTTTTGCCAACCATCTTCCTTGATAAAGGAAAGGTTCTCTCCATTTTAAGGGAGAGGGAAAACCTGCAGGAGGTAGAGGTTGAGGTAAGGAGGCGGGTAGAGAAAGCCTATAACTTTCCTCAGCTGACCGGTTCTGTGAGGGTGGGGGATAAGGTTCTCTTGAACACAACTGCGGTGAAGCTTTCCCTGGGGACGGGAGGCTACCATTTCGTCATCGCTAACCTCAGCAAGCCTTCCTTTTCCCTTCAGGAAAAGGGACACATAATGAAGCTTCGTTACACTCCCCTTCAATTCGCCATCTTCTCAACTGAGGAGGAGAGCCATCCGATGAGGGAGGCTTTTGATTCCTTCAAGGGCTTGCGAGGTGTTCCCGTTGTCTGCTGTATCCTCCATAGCCAGATAGCGGGGGTCGCTGCTGGGGTGAGGTATCAACATCCGGAGGCGAAAATCGCCTATGTAATGACGGATTCCGCCTCCCTTCCCCTTCCCTTAAGCGAGCTTGTTGATGTCTTGAAAAGGGAAGGTTTCATAGATGTTACGATTACCTCCGGGCAAGCTTTCGGCGGCGATTACGAGGCTGTGAACATATACTCCGCATTAGCAATTGCCCATAAAGTGGCGAATGCAAACATCATCATAGTCTCGCAGGGACCGGGAAATGTGGGAACGAGGACGAGGCTTGGCTTCTCGGGGATAGACCAAGTGATAGCGCTTAATGCCGCTTATACTTTGGGCGGTATACCAGTTGCCTGCTTGAGGATAAGCTTCTCCGAGGAGAGATTGCGGCATTTCGGGATTTCCCATCATTCCCGCACAATCTTGGGCGAGCTATCTTTGGTTTCGGCAATTGTCCCAATACCTCTTTTGCCCAAAGACAAAATGCTCCTCTTGAAGGATTATCTCACTGGCTCAAACATCATCGGAAGGCATAGGGTTGTCGTGGAGGAGGGAGAACCTGCTCTTGCCCTTTTGCGGGAGCATGAGATAAGCGTGAAAACGATGGGACGGGGAATGGAGGAGGATAGGGAATTCTTTCTCTCAGCGGGAGCGGCGGGGATAGTAGCGGCAAAGCTTCTCAAAAAGGAGAAGCTGACATTTTGGGAAGATTACGAGCTTTAAATTTAACTCTAGCTATATCGCTTCTGCCCGCAAATCCCCACTATTTTCTTGCCCCCGAGGGAAAG
>JBMFMH010000191.1:0-3123 GCA_049970775.1 bacterium
TAGTGGGAAATAAATGGGGCATTTCCTCCTTTTTCGGAATTATTCAACAACGCCTCATTTTCCCATTTAATTTCCCTAATCATCACATTTCTTCAAATTTTTTCCTTTATCCTTCCAATTGTTGGTTGAAAACAAGGGGGAATAGTAGCTATTTTTCGCCTCTTTCTGAATTATTCGACAAAACCGTTTCTTGTCTGTTTTCCCTTTTTGAGTTTATGGTTAAACATTAATATGTTATGTAATCATACAGATACTTGACTATCGGAAATATGTTGTTATAATTCTTTGTTCGGTTTTCAAACCATCCCTTTTGGAGGTGAAATCAAGGATGGTAAACTTAGAGGAGCCACCATTAGAGATACTTAGTGAGATTAAAGATAATCTGGGGGATGAGGTGGTTAAGCTCTCCCTTTCCACTGACCTCCCCGAGGAGAAGGAAAATAAGGAATGGTTAATAATCACGGATAAGCACTTGGCGGTAATAGCGGAGGGGAAAGGGGGGAAGGAAGTAAAAAAGCTCGTGTGCATTTCCGATATTGAGGACATCCGTTCCATTCCCCTTGTTGGTTGTGGAGTATTAGAGGTTAAGGTGAAAGGGGAATGGATAAGGCTAATCCGCTACTCCAATGTGCTTGCCCCCCAATTCGCACTTGCTTCAAGGGACATCTCCCTACTCAAAGAAGGGAAAAAGGAGATGCCTCCCGAGGAGGAAGAGCGTAGATGCCCTAAATGCGGGCTCCCTCTTCCCTCAGGTTCAAAGGTATGTCCTCGCTGTTTACCGAAGGGGCAAGTCCTCCGCCGCCTTCTCACCTACGCGAAACCTTACAAATGGGCTTTGGTTTTAGCGGGAATTATAAGCCTTCTCATTACCGGTTTGGACTTGGTCCCCATTTATATCAACCGCTATTTAATGGACAAGGTTTTCGTCCCCGCCGATGCTCACTTCCACAAGGGTCTTCCTCTCAGCGCTAATGACCTCAGGCACCTTGGCTTTATGCTCGGCATAATGGTCCTCGTCCTTCTCATATTCCGGGTGATAAACACTACGCTCACCATTTTAAGGGGAAGGATAACGGTAAGGACGGGTCAAAAGATAGTTTATGACCTCCGCTCCGCTCTTTTCAGGAACCTTCAACAGCTATCCGTTACCTTTTACGATAAATATCCTACGGGCTCACTTATATCCCGCATAACCCAAGATACGGGAGCTTTGCAAGGGTTTCTCGCCAACGATATATATTTCTTTACAGTTAACATCCTCCTCCTTCTCGGGATAAGCGTAATTCTCCTCCAAATGAACTGGCGCCTTGCCCTCCTCACCCTCATCCCTGCTCCCCTTATCCTCTTGCTCGTTGGTTTTGTCTGGGGCTACATTTATATGAACTTCCGCAGGCTTTGGCATAGATGGAGCAGATTCGTCTCGGTGCTAAGCGATTCCCTCTCCGGGATAAGGGTTGTCAAGGCTTTCGCACAGGAGAGAAAAGAGGAAGAGAGATTTGATAAAAGGGCTAATGCCCTCTTTGAAGCTGCAACTCGGGCGGAGCAGACGCAAGCCACATTTACCCCCATCCTTTCCCTCCTCATAAGTTCCACCTCCCTAATAGTTCTCTACTTTGGCGGAAGAGATATCGTGGGTGGCGAGATATCCACCGGAACTCTATTTGCTTTCCTCAGCGCTTTGGGAATGCTCTTCGGTCCTTTGCAGGTAGTTATGAATATGAGCAACAGCATAGCAAATGCCCTCGCTGCCTCCGAGAGGGTATTTGAGATTATGGATATGGAGACGGAGGAGTTGGAGGACAACGAGAGCAAGGTTTCCCTCCCCTATATTTATGGCAATGTGGAGTTCAGGAATGTAACATTTGGCTATGATAAGTATCAGCCCATCCTCCACAATATAAACTTGAAGGTGAGGGCGGGAGAGATGGTTGGGATAGTTGGACCGAGCGGCGCGGGTAAGACAACGATTATCAACCTTATTTGCAGATTTTACCTCCCCACAGAGGGCGAGATATTGATAGATGGAGTTGATATAAGGGACATCAATCTGCGGGACCTTCGCAGTCAGATAGGGCTTGTCCCTCAGGAGCCATTCCTCTTCAGGGGGTCAATAGCGGAGAACATAGCGTATTCCCGTTTAGATGTTCGCCCCGAGGAGATAATAAGGGCGGCTAAAGCGGCAAATGCCCACCATTTCATCACCTATTTCCCTGAGGGATACGATACAGTAGTTGGAGAGCGAGGAGCGAGGTTATCAGGAGGAGAGAGGCAGAGAATAGCCATCGCTCGTGCTTTAGTCCACAATCCTCGCATCTTGATATTGGATGAGGCAACATCAGCGGTGGATACGGAGGCGGAGAAGCAGATACAGGAGGCGCTTGCTCGCTTAGTGAAGGGGAGGACGACATTCGCTATAGCGCATCGGCTATCTACTTTGCGAATAGCTGACAAGATAGTCGTCTTAAAGAATGGAAGGATAGTGGAGCAGGGAACGAACGAGGAGCTGCTAAGGCGAAATGGGGAATATAAAAAGCTTGTTGAGCTGCAGGCTGGTCCGATAAGCGGACCGGAGCAGTGGGCGGTGAAGAGGGAGGAGATAGAGGAAAGGGATATAGGACCGCTTTTCTTCCCTCCCAACACCACGAAATTCGAGAGGACAGCAGGCGGAGTTGTTAAGCTATGGGTAGAAGGTGTGGGAGAATTCTCAAAGGTGATTTTGCGGCGCTTGTTCCCACTTACTAATCCAACTAAATACATAAGCGTTTGGAACGGTGATTATAGGAGCGAGGAGCAATTTGGACAGGAGATAGGGGTGATAACTGACATAGAAATGCTTGACCCTGAGTCCAAGAGGGTAGTAGAGGAGGAGCTGGAGAGGACTTATTACATAGCGCAGATAAAGAGGATAAGGTCTTTGAGAGACCTATATGGTTTTACGGAGTGGATAGTGGAAACGGAGATAGGGGAGAGGAAGTTTCTCACTTGGGGCTTGCATAACAGCGTGATAGATATGGGGGAGAGGCGATTGATAATTGTTGATATAGACAACATATATTACGAGATAGAGGATTGGGCATTGTTGGACCCGAGGAGTTTAGGGTTTATAAAGAGAGTAATTTAAAG
>JBMFMH010000192.1:0-3106 GCA_049970775.1 bacterium
TTACAGTATTTTAAACAAATGTCTTTTTATAGGATTTATGCAACAAGACCGTAGTGGTTTATTTTTTTAGGGTTTTGCTTTTTAATCTCCCAATTAGCTTATCAATTTCTATTAGGAAGAAAATGCTTGCAGATACCCCGACACAGGTGATGAGTTGAGAAAAGGAAAGGGGGTGGGTGTGGAAGAATTTCTGCAAAACGGGAACATATATTACGCTGAGTTGAAGAATTATCGTAAGCAGGACGGCGAGCATCAACTGAGGATTGGAGAAAAAGCCGATGGAAAAAACGGATTGTCTTTCCGACCTTACTGCCAAGACATTCGCCATTTGGAAGAAAGCAAGGGTGGTGAAAGCAATTGTGCGGGCAAGCTCTTCATTTTCGGGTTGGTGATAACGAAGGAATAGATAAAGGGTCCAGATGCTCATCCATAGACCACCAAGCAATATATGGCGAAACATCCCGCCTGAGAAAATACTCTCTTTAGGGTCCCTTGGTGGGCGCTTCATCACCTCGGGCTCGGGAGGCTCAACTCCAAGAGCTATTGCTGGTAAGCCATCGGTCAATAGATTTATCCATAGGATTTGTATCGGCAAGACGGGAAGAGGTAAATTGAGCATAATGGAGAACAGAAGTGTTAGGATTTCCCCTAAGTTGGTTGTAAGAACATAGCGAATGAATTTCCTTATGTTATCGTAAATCACCCTCCCTTCCTTCACCGCAGACACTATAGTTGCGAAGTTATCATCCAACAAAATCATATCCGCTGTTTCCTTCGCAACATCGGTCCCAGTTATCCCCATTGCTACCCCGATATCCGCTTCCTTCAGCGCTGGCGCATCGTTCACTCCATCTCCGGTGGTAGCTATGACGAATCCCTTCTTCTTTAAGAGGCTAACTATCCTTAGCTTTTCCTCAGGGGAGACCCTCGCGAAAACCTTCGTTGAACCAACCTTTTTCGCTAACTCTTCATCGCTCATTTTCTCTAAATCTCTGCCAGTTAAAAAGCCATTCCCTTCCTCTTGCAATGCGACTTCCCTTGCTATAGCTAAGGCGGTAGCTGGTTGGTCTCCTGTTATCATAATGGGCTCAATCCCTGCTTCCCTGCAAGTCAACACTGCTTCCCTTGCCTCCGGGCGAGGAGGGTCTACTATCCCCACGAATCCCAAAAACACGAGCTCCCTTTCCACTTCCTCCGCTTTAATCGGCAAAGGTGGAACATTCTCTATCTCCTTGTATGCTACCCCCAATATCCTCATCCCTTTACGAGCTAACTCCTCGCTCATCTTCAGAATCTCTCCCTTTGCCTCTTCCCCAAGCTCTTCAATTCTCCCGTTTTTATACACTTTATCGCAAATTGAAAGAATCCCTTCCAAAGCCCCTTTGACGAAAACGAAATAGCCTTGAGGTGCTTTGTGAATGGTGCTCATCCTTTTACGATGAGAATCAAAGGAAATTTCCCCTACCCTTGGATAATTTTTCTCCAAAGCTTCCTTTAACAACCCACCCTTTGCTGCTGCTACGAGGAGAGCCCCCTCAGTTGGGTCGCCCATTATCCTCCACTCACCTCTTTCCTTCACCAGGTGAGCATCATTGCAAAGAGCGATTGCTTTCAACAAAAGCAGGAGATGGGAATCGGAGGATGGCGATATCTCCTTTTCTTGAAAGAGGAATTTTCCCTCAGGGATATATCCTGTTCCGGAGACTTTAAGCAGGCTATCGTTCAGGTAAATTACCTCAAGGAACATCTTGTTTTGCGTGAGAGTGCCTGTTTTATCGGAGCAGATGTGGGTTACGCAGCCGAGCGTTTCCACAGCGCTCAACTTCCTCACGAGGGCGTTTCTTTTCGCCATCCTTCTCGCTCCCAGAGCAAGGGAGATGGTGATAACGATGGGGAGCCCCTCAGGGATAGCCGCTACAGCTAAGCTCACCGCGGTGAGGAACATAAGGCGAGGGTCTCTACCTTCTAAGATGCCGATTAGTAGAATAAGGGCGCAGATGGACAAGGCACCGATAGCCAACCATTTCCCAAGTTCCTCCATTCTCTTCTGAAGTGGTGTTTTTTTCTCCTCTCCCACCTGGATTAGATGGGTTATCTTTCCCATTTCCGTCTGCATTCCCGTTGCATAAGCTATTGCTTTTCCGTGTCCGGATGTTACTACCGTCCCACTGAAAATTATGTTTGAACGCTCGGTGAGGGGGATATCCCCATCGGGAATCGGCTCGCTGTTTTTCTCAACGGGCAAGGATTCGCCGGAGAGGGAAGCTTCGTTGAGTTGGAGATTGATTGCCTCTATTAGTCTTCCATCGGCAGGAACTATCGTTCCAGTCTCCACCAAAAAGATATCGCCGGGAACAAGGTGGGTTGTGGGGATTTCCTTTATCTTTCCCTCCCTGATGACCCTTGTATAGGGAGTAGCCATCTTCTTTAGCTCTTGCACAGCTCTCTCCGCTCTATACTCCTGCAGGAAGCCCATTATGCCGTTTAAGATGAGGACAGCCATTATCACGCTGAAATCGGTGATTTCGCCTGTCAAAAGGGATACTAATGCGGCGGCGAGGAGGACGAGGACGAGCGGGTCGGTGAATTGGCGTAGGAAGAGGAGGAAGGGGTGAGGACGCCTTTCCTCCCTCAGCTCGTTTGGACCGTAAAGAAGGAGCCTTCTCTCTGCTTCCCCCTCCTTGAGCCCCGCCTTTTCATCTGTTTGAAGAAGATTGACGACCTCTTCTATGGAAAGCTGGTGTATTTGCTTTTGCATTTCGTTTGTAAATATGGTGGGCCGAGCAGGATTCGAACCCGCGGCCAAGGGATTAAGAGTCCCCTGCTCTACCGGACTGAGCTATCGGCCCAGCTGGCGCGCCCAGCAGGATTCGAACCCGCAACCCGCTGCTTAGAAGGCAGCCGCTCTATCCTGGTTGAGCTATGGGCGCTTTCCCTATGATATTATAACCTTCCCTTCATTCGTAGTCAACCTGATGTATAATTCCCAGGGTTCCAGATTCTACCCAAGCGGGGACATTCTTCTATCAATTTCGGTCTTTTTGCTGGTATGGGGAAAGATAGATTTAACATCTTTCGCTACTTCGTAACCGGGATGAATGCTCGG
>JBMFMH010000193.1:0-3089 GCA_049970775.1 bacterium
CACTGGCCGCAACCAGCCTGCCTCTATCTCCCCCTCCCAGCCCGCTCCGTTCCTCACCCTCACCAACCTCTTCTTCTCCCCTATCTCCGCTACCTCCTTCACGCTCATCCCCACCGGCTCAAGATAGAAGAAATCGTTCGCCCCAGTTGTGAAACCCCTCCTTACCTCCGCTATATCGCCCAACTTGACGAGCTTTCCCGCCCCTTTCTCCAATATCCTATAGTATATCTCAGGCGCCCGCAGATACTTCCCTCCCCACTTATTGCCAACATACCTCCCAAGCCCTATCCCTACCGCCTCCGTTCCCTCAACATAAAGGGAATATGCCGACTTCATTATCGCCCTATATTCCCCCATCCTCAATATCCAAAAATCTCCCCGCCTCTTATATTTCCTCTCATCTCCTATCTCCATAAATATCACGGGATGAACGATTTCCTCAAATCGCTTGTAAAATGTCACAAACCGCACCAGCCTCTTCTCCATCTCCTCCTCAGAGAGTTCCTTCCTGCTCGCTGGCGCCAACAAAACTATCACCGTATTGACATCCGCCTGCTCAAAGCTCCTCTTCGCCCTGTTATCAATTATCATCTTGGGATGCCCAAATCTCAAAAGGAATTCCTGCAAATCCCTTCCGAACTCAACATCAAGCCAGGAATTGGATGTTATGAAGCAGAAGGAACCCTTCGGATTGAGGAGGCTCAAAGCGTGGAAATAGAAGTAGATGTAGAGGTCGCTTCTTCCATCCAACCTGCGATTGCGGAAGAAATCAGGATAAATAAAAGCGACCGATTCCTGCAATTTCCTCTTATATTCCTCCTTCTTCCTCCTCCATTCATCTGGGGGAAAATCCTCCTCCCGCAAATTGGGAGGGGCTATCTTCTCCTGCCTAACATAGGGAGGATTTCCGATGACGATATCAAATCCCTTCTTATCATCAGCGAAAATCTCGGCGAAGGCGAAATTCCAAAGGAAGGGCAATTCCTTAGCCCCTTTAATCTCTACCGACAACTCATTTAGCTCCTCAATCTTTCTCTCAATTTCCTTTAACTCTTTCTCCCACTTCTCCTTTTCCTTGGGAGGTTGAGCCTGCCCATAGCCGGGCAGAGCTGATTGAGGAGGAAGGGCAAGCTTGCGCTTCAGCACCCCTCTTTCCTTCAGCAAATCCCTCACCTTCTTATCCAAGACTTTAAGGAAGAACTCTTTCTCTTCGTTTTTCAGCTTATCCTCCGTTAAGTCTTTTTCCCCTTCGTAATATCTCCTCTTCCTATCCATCAATTCCCTTAACTGCTTTTTGAGTTGAGAGGGAATTTCCCAATATTCGCTGAAGCGGGAGAAATTTATTCCTCCTATTTCCTGGATTAGGCTATCGCCGGGGCGAACCTTGAAGGAGAGGTTAGGGAGAAGTGGCTTGTGGTGGATTTCCTCCCTCGGAAGCTCGGTCTCAACTACCAGTTGGAGCCAAAGCCTGAGCTCCGCAATATGGACAGCCCATTCCATAATATCAACGCCGTAGAGCTGGTCTCTGATGATTCTTTTTCTTCTCTCGTAGGCGGTTTCCTCTTTGCCGAGGTGAAAATTCGCCCTCTTTTGTTCGTCGTCGAGGACGAGGAGCATTCCCACGAGGAAAGAGCCCGAGCCACAGGCGGGGTCGCATACCTTTACTCCTCGCAGGAGCTCATCAATATCTTTCCATAAGCCGCGCTCTGTGATATCCCTATCTGCTTCCTCCTTATCCTCCTCATCGTAAGCGAAGACGAATTTATAAAGGCAATCCTTGTGAGCGGAGCCGAGGTGATTGATGAGATAATCAACGAGGCTGAGGCGACACATAAGGTCTATCTCAACTCTTGGGGTATAGAAGATGCCCGCTAATCCTCGCCTATCTATTTCCCCCTCCTCGCCTTCCCTTTCCTGGATGTTAACCAGGCTCTCGTATACCTTCCCGATTACCTCGGGGTCAACTGCTACCTCCTCGTCAAAGCGTCCGCTTTCCACGACGGTGAAATTGTAGCGCTCAAAAAAGCCTGGGGATGTGCCATCTAATCCCTTGTCAAATAGGAGTTCAAAGAATTCATCGGGAATAGTTGTGCGGAGTTGTTCATCGTATTTATTTTGCAGGTAGAGACCTCCGTTGAGGTAGGGGGCTTGGGAGAGGGAGTTGATTAGCCATCCGGGGAAGCGCTCTTGGTATTCGTGGCGAGCTTGGAATCTCTTGTTGAAGGCGGAGAAGAAGAGGACGGTTAGCCAATGGGAGTAGAAGGAATCGGGAGGGGTTTTTCCACTTTGTTTTGCGGATTTGAAGGCGTTCCAAAGTTGGCGCATAAAATTCCTCGCTGGCTCGCCGTTTTCCCCTAATAGCCATCCCTTCTTCTGGATGAAATAGATAAACATAATGCGATTGAGGAGCTGGTGGGCGAAGGAGTGAGCCCAGAAGGCATCCCCTTGTTTCTCCTTAAGGAATTTATAGAGCTCCTCAAAAATAGCTTTATAATCCTCATAGAACTGCTTGGTTACCCTCTGCACGCTGAAGGCGTGCTCGTGTTTGTTCCAAATTTCCTCGGGGCTTAAGGGGCGGTCAAGGCGGATTTCGTTGAGGATTTCCAAGTCCGTGCGGTAGGGAGAGAGGGGATTGAGGGGGAGGGTGCGGAGGTGGAGGCGAACCTTATCACGGTGGCGAGGATGAGGAATGATGATTGGGGAGACGAAGGCGAGCTCATCATAGGGGGATTGAGAAGGGGAGAAGACGAAGAGGCTATAAATATTGGGGTGTTTTCTATAAAATGGTTCAAGGATTTTTCGGATATCGGTTCTTCTTATACGGTTTGAATTGAGCTCAAGGTGGTAGATGCGGAATGCTCCTTTAATATCGGAGATAAGGTAGGCGGAATGGATGAGGTTTTGGGCGCTTTGGGGTAGGTCGGGGAATTCTGGGAAGGGGATGAAATGAATTGGATAGCCGAGTTTGGCAAAGAAATCCTTTGCGGATTGGAGGTTTCTGTAATGATTAAGGAGTTCCTTGATTCTCTCCAGCATCTTTTCATTATTTTAGCATAAGAGAGGGAGGAATTGCAATATAGGAGGGGAAT
>JBMFMH010000194.1:0-3049 GCA_049970775.1 bacterium
TGCAGACGGGGAGAAGATAGATATCAAGGATTTGGATTATAAACTGATAAAGCCCTATATTTGGTGGTGAGGATGAGAACGGAAAAGGGGGCTTTTAAGCCAAAGCTCATCCTTCAATCTATCGCCGATGATATCCGCTACGATGACCTCCCTCCCATCTGGCGTGAGGTCAACCTAAATACCTTCTCTAAAACCAAATCCCTCTACGATTTCCAAGAAAACGCCCTCAAAAACGCCCTGAAAATCCTCCACGAATACTACGGCAAAATCCACGATTACCACCCCAACGAAAACCTCCAGATTAACTTCAAACGCAAATCCCACCTCCTCAATCTTTATCAAGCCGACCCATCCTTCCCCCAAAACGCCCTTGACTACGATTTATCTAAAAGAGAAAGAAAATCCACCAACCTCCTCCAAGAGGGATATTACCCCATTGAAGATAACAAGGTAGAATTCCTCCATTTCATCAATAGAATGGCTTTCTGGATGGCAACCGGCGCGGGGAAAACCCTCGTAATCGTCAAATTGATTGAAATCCTCAAACACCTCATCCAAAATAGCGAGATTCCCCCCAATGACATCCTCTTCCTCACCTACAGAGAGGACCTG
Organism: bacterium; assembly: GCA_049970775.1. Classification (GTDB taxonomy): domain Bacteria; phylum Armatimonadota; class JACIXR01; order JACIXR01; family JACIXR01; genus JACIXR01. The sequence continues at coordinate 613 of JBMFMH010000194.1, forward strand.
CTGGAGCAATTCAAGAACTTCGTTGAGGAATTCAACTCCTCTAATCCCCACATCTATATAAACCTCAAAAGCCTCAAGGAATACGATAGCGTTAAAAGGGGAGTTGGCTCCCTCTTCAAGGATAGGGAAATCATCGTCTTTTACTATCGTTCCGACCTCATCTCCGATGAGCAGAAGGAGAAATTAGTTGACTTCCGCAACTACGATAACGAAGGAAGATGGTTTATTCTCTTAGACGAAGCCCATAAGGGGGATAAGGAGGAATCAAAGAGGCAGATTATTTATTCCATCCTCTCCCGCAATGGCTTCCTCTTCAACTTCTCCGCTACCTTCACCGACCCAAGCGACTTCTTGACAACCGTCTTCAACTTCAATTTGGATAGATTCATAAGCGAGGGATATGGGAAACGCCTCTACCTATCCCAAGAGGAAATAAGAGCCTTCAGACAAGAGCAGGATTTCAGCGAGAGAGAGAAGCGGAAAATCGTTCTCAAATCCCTCATTCTTCTCAGCTATATAAGGAAGTTCCTTGAGGAAATAAGGGCTGGTGGAAATGAGCTCTATCATAAGCCCCTCCTATTAGTGCTCGTCAATTCCGTCAATGTTGAGGAGGCGGATTTGAAGCTCTTCTTTAGGGAATTGGAGAAAATCGGGGAGGGAAAGTTCAGCGAGGAAATCTTTGAGGAGGCGAAGAGAGAGCTTATTGAGGGTTTTGAAAGGGAGCGGGAGCTTCTCATTCCCGATGGCGATGTCTTCGAATTGGAAAAAGATAGAATGGAAAATCTGCGCTTTCAAGATATTTTATCCGATGTCTTCAATTCTCCCTCACCGGGAAACATTGAGGTTCTGCTCCATCCCAAGAATAGGCAGGAAATGGCTTTCAAGTTGAGGACATCGGATAGACCCTTCGCCCTCGTGAAAATCGGCGACATTTCGGGCTGGCTTAAAAGGGAATTGGAGGGTTATGAGATAAGCGAGAGGTTTGAGGGAGAGAGCTTTTTTGAGGAGTTGAACAGCGAGGAATCGGACATAAATATCCTTATGGGCTCTCGCACATTCTACGAGGGATGGGATTCAAATCGTCCGAACATCGTCCTCTTCATCAACATCGGGGTGGGAACGGATGCGAAGAAGTTCGTCCTCCAATCAGTGGGAAGGGGGGTGAGGATTGAGCCAATTAAAGACAAGCGCCTCCGCCTTCTCAATCTTTATCGTTCGGGGATGATAAAGGATGAACTTTTCAAGAGAATAAAGGATTTAGTTGCTCCCATTGAAACCCTCTTCGTCTTCGGCACCAATCCCAGCGCCATTAGGGAGACCGCTAATATACTCAAGGAGGAGAAGCAAGATTTATCGCTTGAAAGATACTTCACGATAAATGAGGAAGTTCAAGAGCTTCCCCTTTACATTCCCGTTTATAAGAAATCCCTTTTCACCTTAGCCGATACTCGTGGGCCGCAGAAATTCCCCATCTCTGAGGATGACCTCGAACTGGCAAGGGATTATCTCGCATTCCTTGAGGATGACAGGGTCTTTCTTATGCAGAACGATAACTGCGATGTCAAGACTTTAAAGGCGATAAAGGAGAGCTTCAAGAAAGTTAGCGATTTTTACAGGGTTAATGGGGAGGGAAGTTTAGGCAATCCTTTCCTCATTCTTTCCCGCATAGTGAAGCATTTTTCCCTCATACCGGAGGAATTGGAGAGATTCAAGAAGCTTGAGGAGGAAATAATCCATTTCAAGAGGATTCGCTTTTTAGGGAGGGAAAAGCTGGATGAATTTTTAAAGAATTTGGAGAAGGTGAGGAGTTATAAGGAGAAGGAAAGGGAATTAAGGAATAGCCAGCTATCTTTGGAGTTTCAAGAGGAGATTTTGGAGGGGTTCAGGGAGAGGAGATTTGATGGGATAAGGATAAAATATGTGCCACGCCATTATTATCTTCCCATTGTTTTATCGGAGAGGGATAAGGTGGAATATTTGAATCATATAATACAGGTGAGGAGCGAGGTAGAGTTCATAGAGGGATTGGAAAGATATCTGGGGAAGAAGGGGAATTTGTTTGAGAGGTTTGATTGGTGGGCTTTCAGCAAGATAGACGAGCGAACGGATGGAGTGTTCATTCCTTGGTATAATCCGAAGAGCCATTCATTGGAGCATTATCATCCCGATTTCATATTTTGGCTGAGGAGGGGGAGGGATTATTATATAGTTTTCATTGACCCAAAGGGGATGGAGCACACGGATTATCAGCATAGGGTTGATTGGTATAGGAGGTTGTATGAAGGGAAGGTATTTGAAGGGAGGGAGTATGGCTTGGAGGATTATCGGATAAGGGTTTATCTATTTTTAGCAACGAGGGACATCCATCTTCTTCCCGATGGCTATAAGGAATATTGGTTTGATGATATAGAAAGGGCGATGGAAAAGATTTTGGGGG
>JBMFMH010000195.1:0-3031 GCA_049970775.1 bacterium
GATTGCGGAGTCGCTTCGCTCCTCGCAATGAGGAACACCCCGCCAGCCCTTGTCTAACACCCCTCTATAAGAGGGGGAATTTTAAAGCTATTTTCTCGAAACATTACCGAGCGCGTATTGCCCCGCTTTCACAAAATGTAAATCATCCGTTAAGCTGATGAGGGGTATTTTAGCGCTGAAGTGTGTTAGAGAAAGGGACTTCTGAGGATTGAATAGAGGTTGTTTCTTCTCGTCAAGAAGGTAGCGCTGAAAGAATCCCGGCTTGACATCCGATTTGGAGTCAATGATAAAAGACCTTCTGAGCTCCTCGGGCAGTTTATTGGAAAGAACAACTTCATAGGGAGCTATCACGATTAACTCTATCCGATTTTCTTCCTTCTCGGCAATCTCCAAAAGCCTATTAGCTATCACCATCCTAACGAGATTGAGGAAATCCTTTTCGTTTAACTCCCCTTTCAGCCTTTTAGCATATGTTTTCTTCAACTCATCAAATCCAAGAAGGTGTAAATGTGTGTTTTCAAAGGGAGTTCTCTTCCCTGTTTCCTGCTTTATTCTTTCCGCTAACCTTTCCGTTATCTTTTCCCATTCCTTAGCGAAAAGAATTTTATGCCCAATATAAGCATCAAGCTTTCCTATATTTGGACTGAGATAATCCCTGTTTAACGAGCTAATCCTAAGCGGATAAACGATTGAAGAGGTTGAAAACTCTATTTTTATCGGGCTCAAATTTCCTTCCCCAATTTTCTCATTCCTAAACGCCTCTTTGGAGATTTTAACCGCAACAAAGAACCATTTCTTATCAATATAAGGTTTAAGAACAGGTATGGCGGTCAAGGGAAGCTTATAACCTTCTCTATCAAGCCAATTTTTAAGTGAGTAGGGGTCGGATGAGGTTATAACCGAGATATCGTAAATGCCTACTCTCTGGCTTGAGATGACTTCAACTCCTTCCCCTCCCATCATCCCTAAACCCCCTTCAACATCTCCCCAATGTTCCCCGTGTCTAGGGTATACGCCCAAAAATTCTAGGAGGTCGTTAAGCTGTTGAAAGAAATCATCGGGAGCCTTTGAGACATTGGGAATGGAGGGGACGGGAATAACCCAGGCGAAATCTTCCAGCGCGCCCTTATAATTTAAAGAAATGATTAGGGTTTCCTTCCCCTCATCGTAATAGATAAAAGCACGCTGGTCAGCTCTCTCTAACGGGGAGATTTCTTTCCAAAATATTCCGCCATCTGGAAAACAAAGAGCCCCAAAGAAGATGAAAAGAAAAATAAGCTTTCTCATCCAAACCATCCCTCCCGAAAAGAAAAGCCGTCCTCTCTATGCGGGAAGAAAACTATCGGTATGCTCTTTTTGAGTTTCTCATACTCCCTTGCAAGCTTGCAATAGCGAAGGGTTTGAAGGGAGATTTCCCTCTCCACCCTTAGAAGTTGCTCTTTCAGATGAATGAATTCCAAATCAAATTTGAGCGAGGGTATCTTCTCAGCTTCCGTAAATAACCTTCCCAATGCCTCGTTTAGCTCTTTCTCTAAGCTCAATTTCCCTTTGAGCGTTTCCTCTTGGATAAAAAGCCTTTTCAGGCGAGCTATCTCTTCCAGTAAATTTTTATCTTTTAAGTGATCAAAAACAAGGTTCATCAATCTTGTCAACAAATCCTCCCTTTCTATCCAAAGCGTCCTCAATTTTTTACCTTCCGTTTTCAAATCCTCAACAATCATATGGAGACGATTGCCTTGAATATGCGCTCCCACCCAGATGAATATGCTTGACCCGAAAACGATGAGGAGGAAAGCGATGAATTTGAGGTTTTCCCAGGACCTCGCAAGAAGGAGGTCATCTTGAAAGGAGGCAAAGAAGGGATATCCATAGACTTTCGTAATAATCGCCCTTTTGGGCAGAAGGTTAGCCCCATCGTCCTGCATAAAATATCGCCCTATCGTCTCCGCTCTAACCTTAAGGGAAAAAGGTATCTCAAGGAAGCTCGCCAACTGAGCATTTGTCTCCTTGGCTATCGTAACCTTGAAGGGTGCAACGACATAAATCACCACGAGGTTGCGCTCCCTCTCGCTCAGCTTGTCCGCATCATCCTTAACATAAAGCTCGACCAAAGTAAGTATGCTTTGGGGATTTTTTTGCATAAGTGCGATTTGATATGAGTTTTGCAGTTCAAAGAATCCTAACCTATAAAGAATGCTATTTTCAAATTGCCTTCCCTTAGCTATATCCTCAATGACCTTTTCTTTAACCTTTCTAATCAGCTCCTTCTTCTCTTTCCCAAATAGAACGGGATGACCGCATATCTCATCGTAGATAGCCACCCTCGGGCTCAAGGAAAATCTATTGATGTAGCTTATCTTAAGAGGGTAGATGATGCGTTGCGAGGGAAACCTCAGCATTATCGGGGCAAGTTCTCCCTCCAATATCCCCATTCTCCCCAAGCCGTAGCCGTTTACCTTGACGGCGGTGAAGCACCAACCCCTATCAATGTAATTCCTGATGATTGGAATGGCATTAGGAGAAATAGCGAAGCCCTGGCTTGTGCACCAATTGAAGAGCTGTTCGGGGTCATTAGCGGAAAGAACAGCGATATCATAGAGCCCGATTAGCTTCCTCTCTTTAATTTTTACCCCTTCCGAGCCGAGGAACATGCCTTTTGAAGGGGATGGTTCTTCTCCTTTTTTGATTTCAGAAGCTATTTTCTCCATTTCTCGGAATATATCGCTTGGGGCGAGGGACACTTCAGGTGGTGAAGGTGTTGGCAAGAGCCAGGCGAAGTTAGCGGCTATTCCTCTGTAATTTATGGAGATTATCATCGTCTCAATACCCTTATTGTAAAGGATGATGGCTTTCTGGTCGGCATCATCAAGGTCTGGCTCTATATCAGTGTCCCAAACGAAGCCACCATCGGCATAAAGAATTATGCCGATAGCGGTGAGAAAACCCAGAAGAAGCTTCTTCCCCATTTTTCTTTCTCCTCCTTAAACTTCTAAAAATTAGACGATTTAAAAGCGAAAAAAGTTTCCTTTTT
>JBMFMH010000196.1:0-3022 GCA_049970775.1 bacterium
TAGCGTTTCGTGGAATAACCTAACATAATGCCACAATTTTTATATCACCAATCTTATCCTCTCTCCGCAAAAAGCACACCTATCTCCTTGCAGATGCTTCTCCCTCACCCCCATCCCCATCCGAACTATCACCGCATTCTTGCAATTCGGGCAGAAGGTCGTTTCTCCCTCCTCATAGAAAACATTACCCGTGTAAACATATTTGAGCTTTTTCATAGCCAATTTCCTTGCTCTAATAAGGGTTGGGATAGGCGTTGGGGGAAGAGTCATCCGAAAAGCAGGGAAATAACGGGTGAAGTGAAGGGGGATTGAGTCATCAAGTCCAGAAAGCCAGTCAATCAATGCCTGGAAATCCTCTTCTTTATCGTTTAAGGTGGGGATAACGAGATTCGTTACCTCTATATGCACGCCGTGTTTAACCCCGAGTTCCACCGTGCGGAGGACAGGGGAAAGTCTTCCTTTGGGGATTTTCCTATAAAACTCCTCGTTCATCGCCTTTACATCCACATTCATCGCATCTATATAAGGGAGAAGTTGAAGGAGTGGCTCTTCATTTATATAGCCGTTCGTCACAAGGACATTCTTCAAGCCTTCCTTTCTTGCTAAGCGAGCGCAGTCTAAGACATATTCATACCAGATTAGAGGTTCATTATAGGTATAGGCGATGCCTATGTTCCCTGGCTCGCCTTTGGCTATGGAAACGACCTTCTCAGGCGAAAAGTAATTGGTAGGAGCCCTCATTTGGGAAATCTGCCAGTTCTGACAGTTATCGCAAGAGAAATTACAACCGAAAGTCCCGAGGGAAAGGATGTAGGAACCGGGATAAAAATGGTAAAGGGGCTTCTTCTCTATGGGGTCAAGCGCAATTGAGGTTACTTCCCCATATACGAGGGAATAAAGCTTTCCCTCTATGTTCTGCCGAGCTTTGCATATGCCTACTTTCCCCTCTTCTAAAAGGCAATTATGGGGACAAAGGTGACATTGCACTTTCTTTTCTCCCTTTTCCTCCCAGAAAAGCGCTTCCTTCATTGTAGCTTCACTCTCTTTCCGATTTTTTGCTCTTCCCCTTTAAGAAGTCTTTCTATGTTGGGCTTATGCCTGATGATAACGAGGATGGAGATTACGATTGAGATGAGGAAGTAAGGAAGGTCCTGATGGGTTATTGCCATAAAGATGGGGAATAAAAACGCTGAGGTAAGGGAAGCGAGGGATACATAGCGGGTTATAAGAACAACGACCAGCCAGACCAAGAATAAGTAAAGGGCAATTTGGGGAGCAATGCCGGAAACCACCCCCAATCCAGTTGCTACTCCCCTTCCCCCTCGCAAGCCAACGAAGGGGGAGAAAATATGTCCAAGAATAGAGAAGATTCCCGCAAGGACGATGAAAAGCGGGGTAAAAGAAAGGGATTTAGCTACCAGAACGGGAATTAACCCTTTGGAGGCATCCAGAACGAGGACGATTATTCCCCAGAGCGGTCCAGCCACTCTTATCACATTCGTTGTCCCGATGTTCCCGCTACCTATTTTTCTTATATCCACTCCAAGGCGATACTTGCAGATGAGGAAACCGAAGGGAATAGAGCCGAAAAGGAAAGAAAAAAGGCAGAGAAAGAATTCCTTCATAGCGTTTTCTCCCTCAATTTCAGAGTAGCTTTCCTTTTCTTGCGCAGAAGCAGCTTTATTGGCGACCCCTCAAGAGGGAATTTTTCCCGCAGGCAGTTTTCCAAATAGCGAAGATACGCATCATCGGCTATGTTAGGAACATTAACAAAAAGGTTAAAAGTAGGGGGTTTCACACCACCGCTTTCCACTTGATAAAGCCTCAATTGCTTTCTTCCCTTTATCGCTGGATGTCTCTCCACAGCATCTTTTAAGAGACCGCTTACTTCTTCAATAGGAAGTTGGGAAGTGAAGTTTTGGTAGACTTCAAGCGATTTATTCAGCAAATCGTAGATTCCCTCTTCCTTTATGGCGGATGTGAAGACGATGGGAGCATAGTCCAAGAAAGGCATCTCGGTTCTAACTAAGTTTATGAATTCCCTCTGCACCTTCCTTTTATGTCCTTCTCTTATCAAATCCCATTTATTTGCCACGATTACACAGGCCTTGTAAGCATCCTGAATATAACCGGCAACCCTTTTATCCGCCCTTCTTACCCCGTAGGAAGCATCTAAAACAAGGAAGGCAACATCGGCTCTCTGTATTGCCTTAAGGGAGCGAACCAGGGCGAAATACTCAACTAAGCTTTGGAGCTTACTTTTCTTTTTTATTCCCGCCGTGTCTATGAGGAGGAAATCCTTTCCCATCCATTGAAAGGGAGTATCTATGGCATCCCTCGTGGTTCCCGGCGTCTTGTCCACTATCACCCTATCCTCTTGGAGAATCGCGTTGAGGAGACTTGATTTACCCACATTAGGCGCCCCAACTATCGCCACTTTAATCTGGTCTTCTCTGATCACGGGTGGCGCTTCCTCGGGGAGATAGGAAATTATCCTGTCTAAAAGCTCGCCTATTCCCTCCCCCTTTAAAGCGGAGATGTAAACGATTTCCCTTCCTCCAAGGGCAAGTAACTCTGGCTCGGTGATTCTCCAGCGTTTCCTCTTGACATCGCATTTGTTCGCAACGATTATCGTGGGCTTATTCTCCTTCCTTAATTTCTCCGCAATTTCCTCTTCCGAGGAGGTCAAACCATCAACGACATCCACGACGAAGAGGATTAGGTCCGCTTCCTTAATCGCTTGCTCCACTTGTTTCATAACTTGCTCGGTGACGGAATCGAGGAAGGGAGGGAACATTCCACCAGTATCAATTAGAGAGAAGAGATTTCCTTGCCATTCACATAGCGCATAGACCCTGTCTCGTGTTACGCCCGGTTCACCCTCAACAATCGCCATCCTCCTGCCTACCAACCTGTTGAAAAGGGTGGACTTCCCTACATTTACTCTTCCAACGATGGCAACGACACCATATCTCATCATTATAAAGGATAACGGAGGGAGAGATAGAAGTCAATCATTTTG
>JBMFMH010000197.1:0-3015 GCA_049970775.1 bacterium
TCTGAGCGGAAGAGAGGGAATAAGTGAAAGTCGTGTCGCAGATGGAGGGATTATCAGGGTCCCATTTCGGTATCTTCAAGTTGCATACAATCAGAGTTTCGTTGCCCATTTCTAAAAATATGGTATGCATCTTTGAATACCTCTCCACTTTTTAGACGAAATTTGAATTTTATATGTTTCTTTGAAAAGGGTTTGGGGCGGGGAGCGATTAATCGCTCCCCGCCCCCTTTTTTACGCTAAAATCTTAAAGAACTTCCAAAACACATAGCTTAAAGCAGAGATAGAAAGCCCTCCACCTATCGCTCCATGCGTCTTCTCCTTCCTGTTGTCCTTCTTTTGGATATATATTGCCTTCTCCTTAGGCACATACTTCGCTTCATAACCAGCTATCTCTAAAACTACTCCAAGTGGCACATACACCTTCCCATCTTTCCTTACAACATCCCTGGGACCAAGTCTAAAAGTTCCACTTTTGTATTTTAGAACTACATCTTCCCCTTCTTCTTTTGCTGAAATACAGAAATACCAAGTTTGGTTTAAGCGAAGGTAGAACTTTCTTCCTATTCTTTTGGCGAGGAATTTTTTCAAATCTCCTTCTATAACGCTCCACAATTGCTCTACTTTTAGCTTCCGAGCTTCCTCGGCGATTTTCTTAAATTCCGCAAATTTCTCCGCTTCGAATTTTTTCTTCGGTCGCCCTAGCGCTTTCCCCACAAAAACTACCTCACCACTATGCCCATCTATCGTCACTCCATATCCATATTGTGGGACCTGCATTTCATTAAAAACCTCTATGTAGAAACGCCAATAAAAACCAGCACAATTCGGAGGCAGATCGTAATTCAAATCAACAAATTTATCTTCTTCCTCAATCAAGGCAAACCAATTTGCTGGAGTTTGGGAAAGCACTACAGACAATGCTATCTGCTTCGCTTGCTCTCTCGTTATACTCGGCGTAAGGGATATGGAAATGGGAAAATGGTAACCACAAAAACCATGTATATTCCCCGTATGCACGCCAATTGAAATAGAAAACGAGGAAGAATAATCGGAAATTTCGTCCCCAAATCCATCTGTTACATGGTGAATAAATTCTATGTGGGCATATGGTTGATAAAGAATGTCCGCCGGCCAAGAACAAGGATGAGATGGGTCATATAGGAAGTGCCCGCTCTCGGTCCATTCCCCTCCACTACTGGATACTCCACCTTTAAAATAACAAAATACTACATCGTACTGGGAAGGGTTGAAATTGGGACAAATTCTCTGCTGGATGAAGCTCACCGACCTATTATACAACTCTTCAGGAGTCAGCATCCCACTTACATCTGGACTAAAGGGCTCAGCAACACAGGGCTCGGTGTCCTTTTTCTCTAACCATAATATTATCTGCCCTGTATAGGGTTCAACGGCGTAATCCCTTTCAAACTGCTTATCAGGGTAATCCGTCTCAAAGCAATAATAAGGCCAGCGAATATCGGTGAGGAATTCCCTAATTTTTTCTTCCTCTGTTAACTCCGTGTTTAATCCCAGATATTTTAGACGAAGGTCTGGTATACCCTCAAATTGCCTGATCGCCTGTGCCGCTTCCTCCACACTCAACATGCTCCAACAGAGGGGGTTGAAGAAAAAGAACAGGATGATTAAGCTTCTCTTCATTTTTCTCCCTCCTTTCAAATTTTACAGATATTTAATACAATAATGAGGTTTGAGAACCCAGGGTAACCGCTTGTATCCAACCCCCAAGTGTGCCTTCTATACCCCTTCCTCTCCTTAATACCGGTCCACCATCGATTGGATTTAGGTATGGATAAGCGGCGCTGAACGCTTCTATTACCGCACTATATAGGGGCACAAGATAGTAGCCATCCCCTATCTTCTCCCCTTTAGTAGCCAGCTTCCAGAAAACCTGGGCAAACTTACTTGCTTCCGTTGTGTAAATAGGCCCTCCCCTTATCCCGCCAACAAAATGGGCTCCCTTTGCTGAAAAAGCATCAAACATTTTCTTGCTTTCCTCCGAAGTTGGTTCTTCTAACTCATCATGAGTGCAGTTCAACAAAATGGCACAGCGAAGATTACGAAAATTTAGATTGGATGACGATATTTGGTCTGCGGTGATGGAGGTATTATCTGCAAACCAAACCGTGGGGGGTGAAAATGAACCGTGCACTGCCCAAGAAAAGACATTTACTCTGGAAGAACCTATATAACCGATTTGAGGGTCCCAACCAAGCGCATACCATACCCAGGATGCGGGGCGGTCTATCTGCTTTTTCTTCAAAGGTCTTTCCTGCTTATTCTGAAACGGCTTATACCAAATTCCTACATAGTATCCCTGCGTCAATTCCTCTTTTGGATTCGCCACTTTGATGTAAGGCAATTTTACCTCCCAATCACGTCCCAATTTCCTAGTTAGGACTACAACTTGTCCACTTTTACCCGGCCTAAAGTAAAATACATTGTCTTGTTCCTTAGCTGCTGTTTCAGCCATATCTTCGCTAAGATTGGAAATGCCAAAGTCAACAGCAGTTCCCAGGCAAGGATTTACATTTACCTCCAATGCGGGTTTCCTTCTATGTGCCTTATCCGTTTCTATGTGGTCATCAATCGCCCAGAAAACTGGTCTGTATTCCTCAAGTGGGTCAAGCACGCTTCCCGGAATGATAACCTCATTCCAAGTAGGGGTTAACGCCGTCCCATCGGTAGCTTCCCATACTTTGTCATATCCTTTGTCAGGTGTGAGGGCATAGAGCTTTACTCCCGCAGATGAAGCTGGTTTGGTATCGCTGAGCTTATATCTTGCTTGGCAGTCATCGGGTGGTAAGGCGTTTAATTCGTGGTCTGTAATTTTCAAGGATTGGCTGCGCATTTGGTCCATATCGTAGGGGCAAGCTCCTTGCACAATTATGTTGAATGTGTAAAGACCACGAGGGGCGGTTGTCGGTGGGGGCATACCCACTTTGTTCATCGTCCCATCCCAAGTGAAGGAATAAGAGCCGGGACAAAGCTGGGTAA
>JBMFMH010000198.1:0-2994 GCA_049970775.1 bacterium
CTTTTGAGACGCTCATAAAGCTCTGGCATAGCGGAGAAGGTAAAGGGAGGACGGTAGGTCGCTTTATGTTCTATAGCGGCTAAAACGATCTCTTTAGAGGTTAAAGCTCTTCACCTGTTTGCTTTTTTAACTTCCTCCTCCCAATCCTTGACGATTTCCTCTATTCTAGCTAAATCTTTCTCGGAAAGCCGGACATCGGCTGCTTTCAGGTTCTCTTTTGCCTGCTGAGCGTTCCTTGCTCCAACAAGCGCGGTTGTCACTCCTTCCTGATGGATAACCCAAGCAACAGCTAAAGCTCCCAAACTGCATCCTTTCTCCTCCGCTATTTCTCGCAGTCTCAAAAGGCAGCGCTTCGTCGGCTCAAATGCCCCAGGGGAAAGGGTTGGATGATTCCTCCTTAAATCATCCGGCGGCTCAACTCCCTCAAGGTGGAATTTGCCCGTGAGGATTCCCCTCTCCATAGGGCTGTAAGCGAGTATGCCGATGTTATTTGCCCGACAATAAGGCAAAATTTCCTTCTCTATCCCTCTGTTGAACAAGCTGTAGGGTGGTTGAAGGGACACTATCTTTGCGTATTTCCTTGCCTCCTCCATCTGCTCAACGGAATAATTGCTTACCCCTATATAGCGAATCTTCCCTGCCTGCCTTATCTCCTCTAATGTCTCAAAAGTTTCCTTTATCGGAGTGTTTGGGTCTGGCCAATGGACTTGATACAAATCAATCACATCAATCCCTAATCTCTCCAAACTGGCGTCTACCTCTTTGAGGAGATTTTCTCGCTTCAAATTATTAAAGATATTTCCTTGCTCATCCCAAGCAAGTCCGCATTTCGTCGCTATTATCACCTTCTCCCTCATTCCCCTTATTGCCTGCCCCACGATTCTCTCCGCCCTCCCATAGCCGTAGGCGGGAGCGGTGTCTATGAGGTTTATTCCACCCTCTATGGAAACCTTTATCGCTTCAATTGATTTCTCATCCTCCGGCTCCGCCCACCATACACCTCCCATAACCCAGGTTCCCAATCCGATAACGGAGACTTCAAGTTCCGATTCACCTAATCTTCTGTAAATCATTTCCTAAACCTCCTTCTTTTTAGAGATTAATCGCTGTTTATTGCCTTTACTATCTCTTCAGCGAGCGCGGGGTAGCGCTCTATATACTCACGACGCTCCCTCTTCAGGGTATTCACGAAGCTTTCCATCTGCTCAGTTGTGTAATATCGTCTGGGGTCAAACTCCTTCATATCCAGACCTTCAACTTCAACTGGGACGAGATAGCCGAAGTAGGGTTCCCTTTCCCATTTAACCGTTCCTCGGAAGATAGCCCTTGTGATGAGCGCTGTATCCTCAATCGTTATATCCCTCCCTTCCTGCACGATAATCTTTCTTCCCTCCTCATCCTCTGCCAATAACTGTCCTATTCTACCTGTGTTAACGAGATAGCATTCTACCTTATCCTCGTAATCCTTGATGAATTTATAGAATAGATTTCCCTCCTCCGCCTCATCCCCGACGATGAAGGGATTGGTTCCAAGAACACGGATGGACTCACCGGCTCGGCGTGGGTCTCCCGCTGTAGTTTCTATGCTCTCTCCCAAAACAAAGGCAGCAGCTCCCTGCTCTGGGGTCAGCTTAGCTGCTATGGGGATAACGGTGTTTCTTCTCGTGATTATGAATAGGACGAGCTTGTCAAGCTCATCAATGGGAGGGAGGTTTATATCATCGCTCACCCGAGGTCTTAGGTCATCACGAGGGAGGACGACTCTCCCGTTGCTCGTTAAAATGTGATTGCTGAAATCCACTCTTCCGTCCCAGCTGACGAAGACATTCTCCATAGCGGAGTTGCGATGTTTCATTGCTTCTTTTAAGAAGGCTTGGGCGGGTTCATCCAGGTTCTCCGTCTTAAGGAAGAAGGCGTTTTCCGTTCCCAAAACTGGTCCCTGCTTGTTGAGAGGGAGCATAACGAAATCGTCTTGAACGATAAGGGTTTGCTCCCCTTCCTCGTTAAGTCCGTGGTCGTGGCAGGTGTGGATTGTCTTTCCTGTTCCGCTTAAACCGAAGGGAAGCATTCCATAAAGCTTAAGCTTTCCATCCACCCTTGATCTTGCCCATACAAGCTTTGAGCCAGCGTGAACGCCCAGCCATCCCCTTTGTTTAGCGAACCACATAGCCATTCTCAAAAAGCCCTTTTTGACCTCTCCAAAGTAATCTGTTCCCAAGACAATCGTCAGTCCCTCCTCAGGGAAGACGAGGATTTGCCTATCCTTTTCCTGCCACTCGGGGATGTTGATCATCGTTAAAGTTGTATCGCTTTGATAGCGAGGGTCAGGGTCGAACAGAAGGATGTCAAGCATATAGGCTAATCGTATATTGCTTCCTCTTTGGGTGGATACATAAAGCTTGCAGGTAGGCGTGTAGTAGGAATTGGCAGCCATTCTCTTGGTAATGGAGACCATAGGGGTGCCGGCTTCAATGTATTTCTTCACGAGCTCAAGGGTGTGAGGTAGCTCTCGTATGATTCTCTTCTGCTCAGGATTAGGGTTTTTCGTTTGCACCTTGTCGCTGCCTATGCAAACCGTGAGGCGAGCGCTTCTATTGCGGACATCGGTCATAAAGCGGACGCCGTAAGGGGTTTCGTGTCCCGCTGCTCTGGCTTTTTGGCGCAAGGGCTCGCCGGATAGGGGTTGAACATTGGGAAGGGAATCAAGTCGTTTGAGGAACTCCTTGAATTCAGATAATTCCAAAGTTTATCACTCCTTTCTGATTTTTCCATTATAACGCTTTTATAAAGAAAAATCAAAATAAACTATAATCCCATAACATATTAGACTCGCTAAGAAGGTGGGGATATTGGCTTTTGATCATAAACTCAAAAGGTGAAGGATTTCGCAGTGTCCTGTGAAACCTCTCCACATAACTTGTTCTCTTGCTGTCTTCTCAGATAAGTGTAGAAATGTATAATTTTGTCCCATTGTCAGTTTGAACACACTTCACT
>JBMFMH010000199.1:0-2815 GCA_049970775.1 bacterium
GATTTTCTAAATTACACAACTCAAATGGAAAAGCTGGGCGACAGGGCGCCGACGAGTAGTGAGGTTCCCCTAATTACTCATTAAGAGAATTGATATACTCACAGAACCATCTTGTAATTGAAATGGGGTTGGTGATTGCGTTTCCCACTACCACCGCATAGGCGCCCTCCTTCAGCGCCCTCCTTACCTGCCAGGGATACCTAAACCTACCCTCCCCTATCACGGGCACATCAACGCTTTTCGCCAGCTCCCTTATCAATCCTATATCTGGTCCTTTCCTCTTTGGCGAGTAAGGGGTATAGCCTGATAATGTCGTCGCTATCAAATCCGCCCCTTCCTCCACCGCCCTCAATCCCTCCTCTTTAGTTGATATATCCGCCATAACCTTTAAACCAAACTCCAAATGTATCATCTTCACTAATTCCCTGAAGGGAACGGGACGCTCCCTTAAAGTGGCATCGCAGGCGATTATATCCGCTCCCGCCTTAGCCACCTCACGAACCGCATCAAAAGTGGGAGTTATATAGACGGGATAGCCTGCAACTTGCACCTTGTAAATGCCAATCAGCACCAAATCCACCACCTCCCTTATCGCCCTAATATCTTCCGGACCGTTTGCCCTTATCCCTACCGCCCCACCTATCTCCGCCGCCTTCGCCATAGCGCTCATATACTGCGGTCCGAATAACGGACTGTCTTTATCAGCCTGACAGGAAACTATCAATCCTTTTCTCAATCTTTTTATTTTATCCTCACCCAAAGCTTCTCTCCCTCCTTCTTTCAAGGGTTTCCTTTATCCTCTCAATTATTTCCGAGGTTATCTCCTTTCCGCTCCTTTGGATAGCGAGGAGAAGCGCTGTTCCCTCAGGAGGTAATATGGGGAAAGTAAGCTTGGCATTAGGAACCTCCTGAAGGAGCCTTTCCCTCAATGGCTTTATTATCACCTCGCCAGAAGAAAAGACGCCCCCAAACAATCCAACGATAACCTCTTCCTTATCCATTGATAGCTTACGCAAAACCGCTATGCAAGCCTCCGCCAATTCCTCTCCTGCTCTTTGGCATATCTCCAATGCCACCTCATCCCCTTCCTGCGCCGCTTGCAAAACCGCCTCAGCTGCCCTTGCGATTTCCGGTCGCCCAATCTTGCCTGAATAAATCAACCTATGTAATTCTTGAAGGTTAGGAAGATTGAAATGGGAAAGCAATTTGGGGAGTATCAAGGTTTGCTTCCCCCTCCCATCCACAGCTTTCGTTGCCCTGTTTATCCCCTCCTTAGCAATCCAGAAAGCACTTCCTTCATCCCCCATAAAATAGCCCCATCCACCAGCGGAGGCGAACTCTCCTTCTTTGTTTTTCCCGAAAGCAACTGAGCCTCCTCCCGCTATTATCACCGCCCCTTCCTTACCGAGCGTGCAGGAGGCGAGAGCGAGGAGGGCATCTCCTTCAAGGAAGATTCGCTCAGCCTTAATGACCTTCCTCGCAATCCTGAGCATCTCATCGCAAGCACCAGAGATTCCAAGATAGGCGGAACGAAAGATAACATCCTCCAATCCACCATCCTCCATTGCCTCCCTTACTGAACAAAGCAAAGCCTCCCTAAACCTTTTCTTTCCTCCCTTTTCCCTGATATGATTTGAGGGTCCTCCCATACCCCAGCCCAAAACCTCACCATCCTCGTTCCCTATAACCGCGACTGTTTTAGTTTGTCCGCCATCTATTCCAAGATAAAGATTCATATCTCAACCCTCTCCTTCAATTCTATTGATTTATGCGCCGCCTCTGCTATCTTCACGGCGAGAAGCCCTTCCTCACCGCTGATTAAAGGTTCTCTCTCGTTGAGAAGGCAATCAATGAAATGCTCTACTTCCGCCCTCAGAATACCGAATGGCTTATTATGGAGGATAAAATGGTAAAAGGTATCGGGGAATTCGCTTTTCTCTTTGTAAATTTGCAAATTTTGATTATCTATCCTTAAATAAACAGCGCCCTCGCTTCCCACAATCTCCAGCTGGGAATCCAAACCGCTTGGCAGACAATCGGGCAATGCCCAAGAGGTTTCCACGCAGGCTATTGTCCCATCCTCCCATTCAAGGAGTATAAAAGCGGAATCGTATGTATTGAGCGACCTAAGGAGTTTACAATTGGCGGTGGCGAAGACCCATTTAGGTGGGCATCGCTTCAGCCAGCAAAGGATATCAATATCGTGGACCGCAAGGAAAAAGATGGGCGATGTCCGCCCTCCTATCCTTTTTGCATTGGAAATCAAGTTGTTCCTCCTTGCATACATATGGATTATCTCTCCTATTTCCCCCTCATCAACCCTTTCCTTCACCAGCGCATAGCGAGAGTCAAAGCGAAGAATGTGTCCGACCATAAGCTTTACCCCAGCTTTCCGGCAAGCTATCACTATCTCCTCGCCTTCTTTAACGCTGGTAGCTAAAGGTTTCTCTATGAGGATGTGCTTTCCCTCTCCTGCGAAGAAAAGGGCTGGCTCAAGATGGTAGTTATCGGGTGTAGCAATGACCACTGCATCGGTTTCCCGAAGGGGAGCCTCACGGAAATCCTTTAATCCCATAATCTTAAAACGGGAAACAGCCTTATTCAATCTATCCTCCTTCACCTCGCATACCCATTGAAGGGAAGCTTGGGGGAGGGTGCTGATGACCTCGCAATACTGCCATCCCATATTTCCGAGACCAACGATTCCCATTCTTGGCTTTCGTGGATTTTCAGAAATAAACTCTTTCATATTGAACCTCCTTCTAATTTATAGGTCTTGTTGCATAAATCCTATAAAAAGACATTTGTTTAAAAT
>JBMFMH010000200.1:0-2801 GCA_049970775.1 bacterium
TCTCTTTCTGAATTATGCAACAAAACCTAAATCCATAACAAATTGGACCCGAAAGGTCAGGATATTGGCGTTCAATAATAAACCTCAATAAGGGAACTCCTTATAAGGCAAAAGAACAACTAAATTATTCCCTCCCCATCTCAATTTTATTAGCTATGGTCTAATTGGCTAATCTTAATCCCAGGGGGTAAACCAACAAAATTTGTTATAAACAGTGGTCAAACTTTAAGCTTTAAGGATGCGTCAAAGGACGAATAATCCGCCATCCTCTTTGAGAATGGTAGTCGCCTTTCTTCCCCTCTCTTTTATATTTACAGGATGAGTTTATATGCCTTAAAATTTCTCCTACCTATGCCTAAAATCGTTTCTTTGGGAGAAATCCTCGTTGAGATTATGAGAAAAGATGTCGGCGTTCCCCTGGGCACCCCAGCTGAATTCCTCGGTCCATTTCCCTCCGGTGCCCCAGCCATCTTTGCGGATGCGGTTGCCCGCCTCGGTGGAGATGTTGGCTTCATAGGAGGTGTTGGCGAAGACCCATTCGGACACCTCTGCCTTAACCGCCTCAAAGAGGATGGCGTTGATACCACTCACCTGAAAATCATCCCTTACAAGTCAACTGCCTGCGCCTTTGTGTCCTATTTCCAAGACGGCTCTCGGGACTTCATCTTTCATATCAAGGATACCGCAGCTGACTCCATTTATCCTGAGGATATTGACCCTGAATACCTATCCCAAACCGAGATAATCCATATCTGTGGTTCCTCCCTCTCCGTCAGCGAGAGAATGCGTCTTTCCTGCTTGAAAGCAGCGAAAATTGTTAAGGAAAAGGGAGGGAAGGTCTTCTTTGACCCCAATATCCGTCCTCAACTTCTCTCCCTTGAAGAGATAAGGGAGATAACCAAGCCGATAATGGACATCTGCGATGTCCTCCTCCCCTCAGGCGAGGAAGTCTCAATGCTGACCGGCATCTCCGACCCCCTTAGCGCTTGTAAATCGCTTGCCAAAAGAATGCTTGTTATTTTAAAACAAGGGGAGAAAGGATGCACCGCTTTTACTTCCGAGGAAATGCTTCATAGTCCCTCGATAAGCGTTGAGGTTGTTGACCCCACGGGAGCGGGTGATTGTTTCGCCGGCGCCATAGCAGTGGGAATGCTTGAGAAGATGCCCCTTCCCAAGCTTCTTCGTTTCGCTAACATAGTTGCGGGACTATCAATAACGAAAAAAGGACCAATGGAAGGAGCGCCCCCAAGGGAAACGGTCTTTGAACTCCTGGGATATTTTTGAAAATTTTTAAAAAAAGGAAAAAGAGAGAGAACGGATGAAAAACCCAGAGATTAAAACTGTTTTTCCTTCGTTTTTCTCTCTTGACCCTCTTTCAGTCCCTGTGTAATTTATAATCAGGCAAGGCTTCTTATTCCCATCCCTATCCCAGGAGAACCCATTATGGGGGCAAGAGAACAGTTAAACTTGGATTTCGGAGATAAATTCAATATTTTACCTGATAAGGAAAAATGGGAGATAATCTCCCAGCACCTTATCGCGCAAGACCCCGACTCCTCTCGGGACCTTTGGCTTAACCAGCTTAAGCCGGTGTCCCTCGGGGTGGATAGGTTCATTTTTTCCGTATCCGCCCGCTTCACAAAGGAATGGATTGAAAAGCACTACATTACCCTTCTTGAGGAGACAGCAGCGAAGTTCACGGGACATCCTGTGAAGATTGAAATCCATGTTGTTCCATCCCAAAAAGGAGACAAGAAAAAGACACAAAAGAAAAGGAAGCCACCATTCGGCTTATCCCTTAACGAGAACTACACATTTGAGAACTTCGTTGTAGGTCAATCAAACAGGTTGGCTTACGCAGCTGCAAAAGATGTCTCGGAGCGACCGGGAAGGAAAAGTTATAATCCCCTCTTCATTCACGGCGGAGTAGGGCTGGGGAAGACGCATCTCCTACAGGCTGTGGGCAATGCCCTTCTGGAATCAACGGAAATGGAAGTGGTTTATGTGCCAGCGGAATATTTCACTTTTGAGTATGTTGAGGCTATAAAGGCAGGGAAAATGGCTTCCTTTAGAAATAAATATAGAAGCGTTGATGTTTGGCTGGTTGATGATATCCAGTTCATCGCTGATAAAGAGAGAACGACGGAGGAATTCTTCCATACTTTCAATACATTATACGAGACTGGAAGACAGATAATAATCTGCTCTGATAGACCGCCTGAAGAGCTCACTCCTTTCCATCCTCGCATCCTTTCCCGCTTGAAACACGGACCCGTAATGGGGATATCCCCACCTGATTTGGAGCTGAGGCTTGCCATCTTGCAGAAAAAGGCGGAGCAAGAAAATTTCAATATATCGCCGGAGATACTCTTTTACATAGCGAGGGAGATAAAGACGAATATAAGGGATTTAGAGGGAGCGCTCGCCAAACTTATGGCTTGGACATCCATAAACAACACCCAGTTGACCCTCCCTTTGGCGGAGGAACTTCTCGTTGATTACATAGGCAAGAAGCAGGTAAATTTGACGATAGACGATGTTGTAAAGGCGGTATGCAATCATTTCGGCGTTTCCTTGCGTCTTATAAGGGGAAAAAGAAGGGATAGAAAGGCTACCCTGCCTCGTCAGATATGTATGTATCTTTGCCGGGAGCTTACTTCCGCTCCCATCACGGAGATAGCGAGGGCGCTGGGTAAAACACATCCCGCAGTTATCAGCGCATATAATAAAGTGAAGGAAGAATTGCGAAACAACAAGGAATTAACAGAAATAATTCAAAAGATAGCAGATAAACTCCTCCC
>JBMFMH010000201.1:0-1518 GCA_049970775.1 bacterium
GGGGATGTTTGAAAATGGAAAAAGAGTTTGAGAAGGAGAAAAAGTTGCGATTGGCTTATCTATATATGAGGAGGGGAGAGCTGAGAAAGGCTTGGGATTTGTGTGATAAGCTCGTTAAGGACTACGGGGAGGATGCGGAGGTTTTGGAGATGATGGGGGATGTAAAGTTTTTAGAGAAGGATTATGTTGAGGCGGCGATTATTTATCGGAAAGCTTTGGAATTGGCTCCTGGGGCAAAAAATTTGGAGGGGAAGCTGGCAATGGCAAGGAAGCGAGCGGAAGAGGAGGATAGGAGAGCGCCTGAATATGTTCCTCCTTTGGAGCGGATAACCGATGCAACCACCCTCCACCTGCCGGAGAATATAGAGGCAATGCTTTGCTATCTTTTTCATATTTTTTATTTGGGCTGGCTTGCTTCTCTACTAATTTTCTTTCTGGAGAAAAAGAGCCTGTATGTGCGTTTCCACGCCCTGCAATCCTTCTTGCTCGGCATATGCGTTGCGGTGATAACGGTTGTTTTTTATGCATTAAGTAAAATCACTTCTTATGCGGTGGGGCTTTTTTGGATTTTTCAATTGTTGGTTTTAGTCATTTGGGCTATAGCGCTTTTTAATTCCGTTAAGGGGGAGGAGTTCAAGCTGCCCATTATTGGCGATTTAGCGGAGAGGTGGGTGGGAGATTAAGTAGGCTTGACTTGGGGAAGTCATAGCAATATCATATTTGTTGAGGAGGAGAAAATGGATGTTTCAAATAAAGAGATTAGAAGTGAGGAATTTCAAGAGCTTTGACCATTTGGACATAGAGCTTGGCAAGTTCAACTTATTAATCGGTGCCAATGCTTCCGGTAAATCCAATTTCGTTCAAATACTCAGATTTCTAAAGGATATAACCATATACTCCCTAACCGATGCAATTTCCCTCTCTGGTGGCGAGTATTTCTTAAATAGGAATATAGGGCGCTCAGAAGACTTTTTCCTCAAAATAATCATCGGTGGTCATAAAGTTCCAGCTATTATCTTGGAGCAACTCATAAAGCCATTTAAAGGGGAAGAAAATGGAGAAGCAGAAATAATATATGAGTTTGGATTGAGATTCATAGACGAGGGAGACGAATTTGAGATAACTCGGGAGGACTTAACTTTACGGTTGATGTTGGCTCCAGAGGAAAGCCCTGAGAACTCTGAAAAAGAGATAAAGATAAGATATTTTCGTGAGGATAACGAAATGAAAAGAGAAATCCAAAAACCGAAGGGAATAAAGATTGTGAATGAGGAGGAATTTATACCAAGAATTCCGATACCCCAAAAGGAGCTTTTCCTCTACTATATTCCTTTCTATTTCGCCATTTCTTCTTTTGGGGATATATTTCTGCCTAATTCAATCTTTTTAAATCTCGGAATTTACAATTTTGACCCAAAGCTCTCAAAAAAGCCTGTCCTTCCTTTGGAGGTGAGATGGTTAAGGGAAGACGGAAGCAATTTGGCACTCGTGATGCGGGAGATTCTGCGAGACCCTCAA
>JBMFMH010000201.1:1618-2728 GCA_049970775.1 bacterium
GGAAGACGGAAGCAATTTGGCACTCGTGATGCGGGAGATTCTGCGAGACCCTCAAGAAAGAAAGAGATTTCTCCGATTAGTGAGGTATGCTTTGCCTTTCATTGAAGAAGTGGATGTAGCAAGGTTCTTGGACCAGTCCCTTGTTTTTACCTTAAAGGAAAACTACTCTAAGGAATCTATGCCGGGCTTCTTCGTCTCCGATGGAACAGCACATATCCTCGCCTTGATACTCGCTTTATATTTCGGGGAGCGAAACATCGTCATCATAGAGGAACCAGAGAGGAACATTCATCCCTCTCTCATTTATAAAATCGTGGAGATGATGAAGGATGCTTCCAGATATAAACAGATAATCGCTACCACCCACAACCCCGAAATGGTGAGACACGCTGGGATAGAACCTCTCCTGCTTTTCTATAGGGATAAAAACGGGTTCTCCAAGGTAAAAAGACCAGCGGATAAGGAAGATATTAGAAAATTCTTGGAAGAAACAATGGGGCTTGAGGAACTTTATGTTCAGAACTTGCTTGAAGTATTTTAGCAGTGAATTCTAGAACCCTTTTCATTTTCGTTGAAGGCATGGATGATAAGGATTTTTTTGAGGCTATCATCAAACGCCTGCTTTTAAGAAAATACGAGGAGATAAGGATAATAACATACAAACAAAGAGGTTTTTTAAAAGACACAAGAAAAGAAAAAATGTCTCAATTTATAATGAATTTGAAATCTATGGGGCGCGATTATATTTTCGTTGCTGATATAAACGATGCTCCTTGCATAACGAAGAAAAAAGGGGATTTGATGGATATATATAAAGGATTGGACACGGAGAAGATAGTGGTGGTGGTAAAAGAGATTGAAAGCTGGTATCTTGCGGGGATTCCCGAGGAGTTAGCTAATGAATTAAAGTTTTCCAAACCGTTACCTCTTTCCACCGATGGCGTTCGCAAGGAGGATTTCAAAAACATAACAGGGCGAGACCTTGGGGATATTGATTTTAAGCAACAAATTATTGAGAATTTTTGCATCCCTTCCGCTGAGAAGAGAAATAAATCGTTTGCTTATTTTATGAGGAAATTTTGCAAAACATAGCAAAAGGATTCAAGTAGA
>JBMFMH010000202.1:0-2718 GCA_049970775.1 bacterium
GAAATCCTCCCGCTTAGAGCAAACTCTCCCATTTGGCAAATAGATTTCTTAGATGGAACGAAGTTGTCTTCTCTTGATGTGCCGGAAAGGGATATCCTATGGCGAAGAAAAAGCAATTCCCTGATACTCTCCTTTAAACATTCGGAAGCGGATGTGGAGGTGGAAATCAAGATTGAGCGAGATGGTATCGCTGTATCCTTTTCCCTTCATCCGAAGAATAAAACAATCATCACCCTCCGCTCGCCCATCCTAAATTTTCCACCACCTGATAAAATCAACCTTTATGTCCCCGAGGGGCTTGGCTTGGTTTTCAAAGAGAAGTTCTTCAGTGGGAGAATGGGGCTCGTGCCACAGCTCATCGGAGATGAACCTTTAAGGTTTCTCGTAGGTGAAGGATGCGTTATGCGTCCCGTTCAGGACAGCCCCGTGCCAATCCATCTTACCGATTTAGGGAAGCAATGGCTTGGTGAGGAATTGGCGAGGAAATTGGAAGGACATAAGATGATTGTGAATAGACCGCCGGAAGGGAGAAGGGAAGCAATCAAGCTCGTGGATTCCCCTAACGGAGCCCTCCTTGTGGGATATAAAATCGGCGAGGGCTGGCTTTTCCGAACGGGTGGCTTAGTGAAGAGGGAAGATGCGGATGTCATCTTTCCACTCTTCCAAGCTACAATCAAGCATCTTTGGAGAACGAAGAACAAAGAGAAGACAATCGCTATATTGGATATCCTGGAGGCGCCGAATGTAGGAAGCTTCAGCGAAATCCTCCCCGTTATTTGGGAAGATAAAATCCCTACCTTGCTTCCCGACTTCAAATTGTTGAAGATAGAAACGATTGAAGAATTTATAAAGGCTCTCAGCCAACCGGAAAATCATCCCTTAATTCTCAATCCCTATGGGGAATTCCTGCCCACGGGAGAAAAAGGAGGATGGAAAAAGATAATGGGGTTGCTCAAGGAGTATCTGGGAAAAGGAGGCATATGGTGGGAAACGGGAGGATTCTCCTTTTATTACGAGCTCGTCCCAAGAATAGGAGGATTTTGGCAGGCGGATTATCCTCCCGCCTTCTCTGACTTCCTTTTCCTTGAAACGCCAAATGGCTCCCTCGCTATATACGGGGTTCAGAAGGAGGGAATATTCGTTCCCGTCAGTTGGAGGGTCGGAAGGGAAGGTGATGATTGCTTCATCCGAAGGGAATGGCATACTTTCGTGAAAGCCGGGAACCTCTGGCGCTCCCCAAGCGTGAGATTGAGCATAAATAAGCCTATTTTAACCGCTCTCAAAGAATATGGCGATGCTAATGGCATAAGGAAAAGGCTGAGGGAGAAAGTATCCGCTCAACTTTTTGAGAAATTGAAAGAAAGCGTATTGGTGAAGTATGAGGGTGGGACATTTAGGGAGCAGATTGAGAAAGCTGGAAGATTGCCCATCCCTTCCCTTGTTCATTTCGCTGACTACCTACACGGAGGATTTGATAAACAATATCCCGACCATCTCCCTCCCAACCCTCGCAAGGGAACAGAGGAGGAATTCCACCAGCTTTACGATACCCTCCACAAGCTCGGACATTTAGTTATGCCCTACACGAACCCAACCTGGTGGTGTGATGACCCGAAAGGACCCACATTTTTGAAAGAAGGAGATGCTCCTTTAGCGAGGGATTTGAAGGGGGAGAAAATAAGGGAGGTTTACGGGAGCAATTGGGGATGGGCTATCTGCCCCTGGCATCCCGCTGTGAGGGAGGCGGAGAGAAAAATTAGGGAGCAGTTCACGAAGGAATATCCCAGCGACATCTTATTTCAAGACCAAATCGGGGCGAGAGGTTGGATATACGATATGAATCCTTCCTCTCCAACCCCCTATGCTTACACTCAGGGATGGAAGAACATAATCAAGGAGGCTTGCAAAGATGTTCCCTTAGCAACGGAGGGTGGTTGGGATGGGATAATTAACGAGGAGACCCTCTTCTGCGGAATAACCTGGTCCCTTCTGCCAACAAAGTGGCGTCCTCCCTGGATTACCCTTTATCGGGAGCGATATCCTCCCGATAGCTGGCATTTTTATCCCTTGGCGCTTTTCCTCGCTCACGACAAGGTGGGCTTTTATCATCACGATTTGGGGCAATTTGTCACGAACAACGAGACTCTTACCTGGACGCTTCTTTTGGGATATGGCTTGAGCTATGCGGTCTGGCCTGCTGGCTTAGATGATGAGAGGACTTATAATTGGCTTCACTGGCTAAGCCTTCTGCAAAAGAAGATAGCGGCGCTTTATTTCGGCGAGCCCTTGAAAAGCTTTGATATTCTCCGCCCAGCGAAAGATAAAAAGGGCTGTGGCGTGATGAAGGTTGTCTTCCCAAAGATAGAGATAATCGCCAACACCGACCCCGAGCCCTATTTAATCTCCCCTCAGCTTATCATCGCCCCCTATGGATTTTACGCTAAGGGCAAGGATGTTGAGGCTGGGATAGCGGTTAAATGGGAAGGGAGGGATTATCCGGAGGGGATATCATTTTTAAGGGAGGGAAAGAAGCGCTGGTTATTTAGGGCTGGCAAATTGCTTTTCTGATTCCCCTCTCATAGAGGGGTGGCAGGCGATAGCCTGACTGGGTATTCTCATAACTACCCCGCCTCGCTTCGCTCGGCACCCCTTCAAGGAAGGGGAATTGTGATAATTCCCCTCTCCCAGAGGGGACTTTCTCCGTCATTGCGAGGAGCG
>JBMFMH010000203.1:0-2709 GCA_049970775.1 bacterium
AGCCTCGCAATGACGAAGCAGAGCTAATTATTGACTTTTGAGGGAAAATAATTATAATTAATCCAAAATGAACGCTCAGTTCTTCGGTTATGTCGCTTTCTTCACCTTCGTCGGTGTAGCTTTCGCCCTCGCAGCAATCATAACCTCTTGGCTACTTCGTCCCTGGAGGGCAAGAGGAGAAAAGCTCACTACCTACGAATGCGGGGAAGAGCCAATCGGCACTGGCTGGCACAGATACAATATCCGCTACTACACTTTCGCCCTGCTCTTCCTCATCTTTGATGTCGCTGGTGTTTTCCTCCTTCTTTTCGCCCTTGTATTTAAGATGTTCCTCCAATCAAGTGGCGGTGCTTCCCTCTACTTGGAAATGCTCATTTTCCTTTCCATTGTCCTCCTCGCTTGGATTTACGCCTGGAGAAAGGGGAATTTAGAATGGGTGTGATAGAGCGAATCCCCCTCCCTCGCATAATCAGGGTTCCGGCAAACGACCTCTTCACATGGGCGCGGCGAAATAGCCTTTGGCCCTTGACCTATGGGCTCGCCTGTTGCGCAATAGAAATGATGGCGACAGGTGCTTCCCGCTTTGACCTCGACCGTTTCGGCGCCTCTGTTTTCCGGGCAACGCCTCGCCAAGCGGATGTTATGATTGTTGCGGGAACGGTCACAAAGAAAATGGCAAGAAGACTGAGAAGGCTATGGGAGGAGATGCCGGACCCCAAGTGGGTCATAGCTATGGGGGCGTGCGCGATTTCCGGCGGTGGCTTTTATGATTCCTATTATGTTGTTCAAGGGGTTGATAAGATAGTGCCCGTTGATGTTTATATTCCCGGCTGTCCACCTCGTCCCGAGGCTTTAATCAATGGCATCCTTGCCCTTCAGGAAAAAATAAGAAAAGAACCAGCATTTATTTAATCATTAGGAGGCGAATAAAATTGGATAAGGAAACTTGGGAAGAGCTTAAAAGAGAGTTTCCTCAAGCCGAGATAAAGGAGGTAGATGGCAAGCCCATCGTTATAGTGGATAAGGAAGAGGTCGTCTCCGTTTGCGATTTTCTCAAAAGGCACGGCTATACCCTTCCCGCTTCAATCAGTGGCGTTGAGCTACCGGATAGGTTTGAAATCGTCTATCACCTCTTCTCCATCTCCAAAGCAACCTGGTGCGTAGTTGAAACCTTCACTTCAAAGGAAGACCCATTCGTTCCCTCCGTCTACGAGGTCTTCAAGGCAGCGGACTGGCAGGAAAGGGAAATCTACGATATGTTTGGAATAATATTTGAAGGGCATCCCGACCTGCGAAGGATTCTCCTGGAAGAAGGAGAAGACGATTTCTTCCCCCTTCGCAAGGATTTCCACGAGGATGGCTCTCCGAACTGAAGAGATAATCGTCAATGTAGGACCCCAGCATCCCTCAACCCACGGGGTCCTACGAATGCTCGTTACCCTATCAGGGGAAACTATCGTCAAAGTTGACCCCATAATAGGTTATCTTCATCGTGGGATGGAGAAGATTGCCGAGAAAAGAACCTATACCCAATACCTCCCCTTCACCGATAGATGGGATTACCTTTCCCCGATGTTCAACAATATGGTTTACTCCCTCGCGGTTGAGAATCTTCTAAAGATAGAAGTTCCCCCTCGCGCCCAATATCTACGGGTAATAGCTATGGAGCTAAACAGGATAGCAAGCCATCTCGTTTGGTTTGCTACCTTCACATTGGACTTGAGCGCCGTTACGATGTCCGCCTATATGTATGGATTCAGGGAAAGGGAAGAGATTCTTGATTTGCTGGAAAGCCTTAGCGGAGGGCGAATGTTGTATTCGTATATCTGCCCTGGAGGCGTCAGAGGTGACGCCGATGACGAATTCCTCCGCCGACTTGACAAATTTCTTGATTCATTTCCCAAGAAGGTAGATGAATACGAGGTATTCATAACCCAGAATAGGGTATTCCAGTTGAGAACAAGGGATGTGGGCATACTCCCTTTGGAAACAGCGATAAATTACGGCGTTACCGGACCCTGCTTGCGTGGTTCGGGACTGCGGTTTGACATCAGGAAAGTTCACCCTTATTGTGTTTACGACCAATTTGAATTTGACATTCCCGTTGGTGAAAAGGGGGATTGTTTTGACCGCTATTGGGTTAGGATACAGGAGATGAGGGAAGCAGTGAAGATAATTCGTCAAGCTGTCGCTTCTATGCCAAAGGGAGAGATATTGAAGAAGTTACCTCCTCAATATAAGGTTCCGGAAGGGGAGACATTCGTCTGGATTGAATCGCCAAGGGGTGCCTTGGGGGTCTATCTCATCAGCGATGGAGGCACAAGACCCTATCGGCTGAAGATTCGTGCTCCTTCTTTTTATAATTTATCAGTGATAAACGAAATCGCAAGGGGGATGAAGGTGCAGGATTTGATAGCGATATTGGGAAGCCTTGATATCCTATTAGGGGAGATAGACAGATAAAGGTTCATCGTCGGACGAAGTCTGACAGCGAGTTCCTCCGTCATTGCGAGGAGCGTAGCGACCTTCCCTCCGTCATTGCGAGGAGCGAAGCGACTCCGCAATCTCCTTTTTAATACCAATACAAGATGCTTCGGCTTTCCTTTTGGAATCCCTCACAATGACGAAAAGTGCGAGCCCTCCTTCTCTTTGCCTTTTAATTCCCCTTTCATTGAAAGGGGTGGCAGGCGATAGCTGTGAATTGCCCTG
>JBMFMH010000204.1:0-2670 GCA_049970775.1 bacterium
CCCAAATCTATCTATCTTTTATACAATCTTTGAAGGGACACTCGCTTCCCCTTGCTCTTATTAAGCATTACCCTATCATAGCACCCCTTCTGAAAAGCCTTTTCATTAACAATAGCAATATGGAAATCATCGGTGTCTTTCGCGTAGTGAGTTATAACCCCCTTCAACTTGCTCAAGGCCTTACCCTTTATATATTTTTCTCCCTCCTTTTCAAAAAGCTCCGCCTCATCGATCTTGGCTCTATTTTTCTTATTTCCTTTATGATAAATAATATATTTCCCCCCACTAGGTCTCAGCTTAAAGCCCATTTTCTTAACATCTTCAAAACTAATGTATAGATCCTCCTTATCTTGAATCACAGGGAAAGATAACCCTACCCTTTGCCCGTTAAAGAAGACCTCTATATCTCCCTTTCTAGGTTTATTGCTTATAGGAGACCCTAAGGGGAGAATTAACGTCCCGGAGAACACTTGGCCGGTATGTCCGTCCACGGCGCAACAATTCAAATTTTCCAATAAATTTTTTACCTCTGGGGACGCATCAGGTGAGGGTATTGCTTGAAACATAACCAAAGTATAAAGCCTCTGAATGCCATTGGGCTCTTCCCTTTCTAAAGACCAACCGTTTCCTATCTCAGCAATGTAGACTACTTCCGCTCCCAGCCCGAGAAAATAAGAGACAACGCATTGCGCGATTTGTTCCTTGCTCAGAGTCGGTATCGGGGATATCTCTAAAGGCTCATAGCAAGCATTTACCTCAAGTGGTTCCCCTGTGTTTGAGTCCATATATACAGATGCTCGTTGTATATAAATATCCACGTTCTCGCCATCCGGTGTGATGAAGCGATTATGGAAGCTGACGCACACTTCGTCGTCGTATTCCTCCCAGGAAGAACCATCGGCGGTAAGCTCTGGAGGAGGAATGAAATCTGCTGTAAAAGAATCTATCGGTATATTGGGGAAATAAGAAAGAACCGCTTTCTTTGCTAGGTTTAAAGCTTGCTGAGGCGGAAGCATATTTGCTACATTTTTATCCTGCCGAATTTCGCCAAAACCGCGGTTTATTTCCATAACTTTTCCTGTATAGGAATCCACATATACTGTGCCGGAATATTTATTGTCCGGGTTAGGGTCTTGGACACCGAAGGCATACCAGCTTATATAGACAGGAACTATGCTCCCACCTGGCTCAAGACCCGGATGAATCCTTACTCCCGCTGGCTCCCTCCAATAATAAATTGGGGCAAGCTCTATTTTAAGGTTCTGTCTACCAGCCCAATTTATTAGCGCCTGTTTAGCTTGCTCTGGAGTAACCGGACCGATTGCAAATTTTTTGCCAAAACTTGACCAATATTCAAAATCCCAATCATGCAGTCCGCCAAAAGCTGAGAAAGTTAAAAGGAGCAAGAAAATGGATATGAAACGAATTTTCATTATTATCACCTCCTTAAAAAGTTCCCTCTATGTGTCCAAGATAATCATCTTGCCCAGCGGTATGAATGTAAACCCGAAAATTGACACCCAATCGTTGAGAAAGTTCGCTCAGAGCTTCTTCATTAGCGCGCCTGGCCGCTTTTAACGCTGCTTTCCCCATTGTGGGATATTTCTCATCCATTTTTTTAGCATCCTTATCCCCTTTAGATGCTAGCTCCCAAAACCGTTTAGCCCATTCCTCTATAGTAATACTGAATATAAAATACCAGTCATTTATGGTAACATATTGGTGGGTTTGCCAATCAACCGCTTTATCGGACATTCCCATTACCCCAATTGCGAACCTCGCGCCTTTGTCTCTCTCTTCACTAGTTGTGCCCACTAAGTTATCCACAAGAGGAAATTCGTCTTTCGTTATCACCGCTGAGCGATGTCTGCAAGTAGCGATGACAGCAAGATGTAAATTGGAAAAATTGTAAGACAAGCGAGGATAGGGGCTAAAAAAGGATTGGGTATAGCTTCCATCCTGGCTAAAATTGACGGCTTCCAATTGATAACCATCGCCATGCCCTGCGAAAAAGAAAACATCCACAGTTTGGAGGGCAAGTGCTATATCAGAAGCATTAATAGCTGGACACACAATCAAGAAACCATTCCATTTGTCTTCTTTTTTAGCAACCCAGAAAAGGGGAAAGAAAATGCTTCCCTTTGGTGGAACAGGTGGCGCGTAAAAAGCTCCCGTAAGGAGATTTGCCATAGCGGGTATCACACATCTTTGGAACGATCCTTGTGAGTCTTGCTGGAGAGTCCACGTCGTGTTTCCTTGTTTGTCTTTCCCGCTTATATCCCAGCGGTAATGGGCGTAGAATAAGGCTGCCGTTGGAGGACCTCGCCTTCTCTTAGCCTCACGCAGTGGCTTCCTCTGATGAGCTTTATTATTTCTGTCATCATCTTTACCCGAGACCACTGTGTGGAAAGGTTGTCCACCCGTCCTCACCACATCTTGGGGGAAATCGGCAAAATTCCAAGACCCCAGATGGGTTCCTCCTGCTAGAGGCCCATAATAGACTTTGAAATTTTCCACCGCGGGTCCAAAAACCGTAATCTCGGTCTGGGAAGGCGCTACTCCATATGGGCTATCAATTAAATAACCAAACTCATAACAATCTTCTTTAATATCTAACGAGGTTTGAGCGATTGAAACCTCTTTGCTTCTCATCTCATCCCTATCATATGG
>JBMFMH010000205.1:0-2561 GCA_049970775.1 bacterium
AGCGAGGCGGGGTAGTTATAGGAACACCCCGCCAGGGTGTAGCTAAATACTCTTTCCTTTATAACCACTTTTTTTTGACAATGCCTTTTTGTCTGATTAAAATTAAAATAAAACGCAGTTATTTAGGCAGGTGAAGATATGAAGCTGGTCAAACTAAAGCAAAGAAAGAGATATAGAACGCACGGCTTCCTCGCTCGTATGAGCACGAAGGGAGGAAGAAGAGTTTTGAAGCGCAGGCGCCAGAAAGGGCGCTGGAGGCTTACCGTTTGACCCTCCCTCGTGAAAATCGTTTACTGCATACTAAGGAAATCAAAGAGGTTTTCGCGAAAGGTAGGAGGAAAAGCGGGGATTTATTGTCCATTTATTATTTGCCCCGCCAAAATGGTGAATGTAAGATGACTGTTATCCTGCGGAAGCAGAAAAAGGCAACAGAGAGGAATCGCATCAGAAGATTGATAAAAGAAGCCTATCGCCTTCTCCTCCCTCGCTTTCGTAAAGGGCATCATCTCGTCGTCCTCCCC
Source organism: bacterium (assembly GCA_049970775.1). Taxonomy (GTDB): domain Bacteria; phylum Armatimonadota; class JACIXR01; order JACIXR01; family JACIXR01; genus JACIXR01. The sequence continues at coordinate 522 of JBMFMH010000205.1, forward strand.
ATCCCATCAGCTATTGAGAAGCTGAAAGAGGCAAAAATGCAGGAAGTTAAGGAAGAAATGGAGAGAATCCTCAAGAAGAGTGGGATTCTGTGATGGTTAGGTTTCCGAGAAATTTTATCATCTTGCTAATCCGCTTTTATCAGTTTATATCAGCCCCCTTACCGCCCTCTTGTAGATTTGTTCCTTCTTGTTCCCAATATGCGATTGAGGCGATTGATAAACATGGTGTTCTCAAGGGTTTATATCTATCCCTGAGGCGCATTCTTCGCTGTCACCCCTTCAGCCCCGGTGGATATGACCCAGTTCCCTGAGGAGAGAATGTTATGGAAAGGCGCCAAAATATCCTCGCTTCTTTAATTTTGCTCTTGCTGATGACGGGCATCTTCCTTCTCCCCTGGCTGTTCTATCATCCCAAACCACCACCTCCGGTTCCCGAGGAAGAAGTAGCTAGGATTTATCAAGCGGCACAGGAGAAGGAGAAGAATTCCCTCACGATTTACGACGCAATCAAGCTTTACGAGGAAATCGTTAAGAAATACCCATTGAGTGAGAAGGCACCCTATGCCCTTCTCCGATTGGGCGAGATTTATGAGAAAAAATTAAAGGACGATAAGAAGGCGGCTCAGTTCTACTCCCGTTTGGAGCAAGAGCCCTTTAGACACAGGCAATTGGAAATAGAGGAAAATGGTCAAAAGCTAACGCTCCTCGCACACGAGATTGCTCTTCGCAAGCTGGATGAGATAAATAGGAAGGCTACTCTCTATAAGGTTATGGATTTTCTCGTAAGGATTTTGGGGAAAAATCCCTCTTATAGCTATGTCCTTGCCCTTGTTTTGCTCGTCCTTTTCGTTAGGCTTCCCCTTTGGCCTATCACGAACGCTCAGTTTAAGAATATGAAAAGAATGCAGGAGATTCAGCCGCGCCTCCTGGAGATACAGAAAAAATACAAGAATGACCCAAGGAAATTACAAAAGGAAACAGCCCGCTTATTTAAAGAGGAAAAACTGAATCCTTTCTCAGGATGCCTCCTAACTCTCATCCAATGGCCTATATTTTTCCTCCCTTATTTTATGATTCGTGATTACGCTTACCAATTCAACAAGGTCGGCTTCCTTTGGATAAAAAGTTTGGCTCAACCGGATTTGCCTTTGTTCATAATCTACTCCATTAGCCTATTTATTTCAATGTGGTTGACCTCCCCCTCCGACCCCCAGCAGAGGCAGCAGAGCATTATGATGTCAATAATGATGTTATTTTTCTTTATAATGTTCTTCCGTTTTCTACCATCCGCTTTCATTTTCTATTGGCTACTCTTAAACATTGCGACCACCATTCAACAATGGCTAATTATGAGAAAGCCGAAAACATCCTTACAGAAGGTGAGCTGAGATGAGGAGTGTTGAGACAACAGGGAAAACAGTTGAGGAAGCTATTGAGAAAGCTTTAGAGGAGTTGGGGGCAAAGAGGGAAGAAGTTGAGGTGGAGATACTCCAGCATCCCCGCTGGGGAGGCTTGATAGGGCAGGCGAAGGTGAGGGTGACGCTTAAGGAAGGAGTGGGGGATGAGGTAAGGGGCTGGGTGAGGGCTATAATGGATGCGATTGGCGTGAAGGGAGAGATAGCGGTGAGGGAGAGGGAGGAGCTGATAGAAGTTGAGGTAGCGACGCGGGATAATGGGGCGTTGCTAATAGGGAAGGGAGGAAAAACGCTAAAGGCGATAGAGGTGCTTATTTCGGCGATTATAAATAAGGGGAGGGAGAAAAGGAAGATAGTAAGGTTGGATGTCAATGGTTATATAAGGAGGAAGGAAGAGAAATTAAGGGAGCTTGCATTGCGGGCGGCGAGAGAGGTTAGGCTAACGAGGAAGCCGATAGTATTGCAGTCGCTCTCATCCGCTGAGAGGAAGATAATCCACAATGCGTTAAAGGATGACCCTTATGTTTACACATATAGCGAGGGGGAAGAACCCGACCGCAAACTGATAATCGCTCCAAAAGAGCAGAGGGAAACCGTGGAATGAAAAAATTTCGGCATTGTTGCT
>JBMFMH010000206.1:0-2484 GCA_049970775.1 bacterium
TTTATTCAAATTTTTCCCTATATTGCTCCACTTGATGGTTTACTTCGTCCTTCTTTTTATTGTTTTACATCTTAGGAAGAATTATAAAGACAATGAAACTTGGCTAATCTTAATCCCAGGGGGTAAAGCAACGAAATTCGTTATAAACAGCGTAACTTTTTAATTCAATTCCAATATCTTTTTGAGATTTTTCAGGAAGGAAAAAGTTAGATAACACAATCTTTTTCTATAAACTCTACAAGCTTTTCTCCCGAGCCTCCCTTGAACTTCTTGAACACATCCCGAAGAAATTCCATCCCTCGCTTCTCACTCACATCTATCACATATCCCAATATGTAGAGAAAGCCATACTTTCCCTTGTTCTTCAAAAGCTCCCTTGAATTTCCTTCTCTCCTGAAGAGCTCAAGGGGAATTTCGTTCTTCTTCTCAAGGAAGGAATTTAGGTTCGCCTTCAAAGGGGCGAGGGCACTAGGTAGATGCTCCAATAACAGCTTGAGAAGCAATCTTTCCCCTATGTACCCGTTTGCCCATTCCTCTGGTTCCTCGTAAGGACCTACAGGTGGGATTATGTGATGACCCCATTCGTGTGCCACTTCCCGTAGAAGCTCCACATCATCTCTCTCCTTTCCTATCTGGTAAATGTAGATGTTTTTCCCTATCTGTTCACCGCCTCCTTCTCCATTCTCGCATAGCCAGATATCAACGACCCCATCCTTACTCCATTGCGAGGTTCTCCCCAGAAAATCCCTCCCCAAAATATAGAAAAACAAAGAATAGCTGAGAACCTTCTTGGCGAGAGGGAGATAGTCGTTCCCAGATGATGAGAGAAAACGAGAGGGGAAATAGAGGCGAAAAACGAGTTTATATCTATTGCCATCCATTACATATCCATATAGAACTCTGTTGAATTTCCACTTGTAGCAAGGGTCTATTTGGGGGACTTGGGGAGGAAAGAACGGCTTTGAGGTAAGCAGAGCCGAGCAATTAGCTATCTCAATTTTCTCCCAGGGGATAGCAGGGAAGGATTGGGTGGGAAACTCGCTGGGAGGTTGTCCCCAAAGCAAAGGGAGCAAGAGAAGGAGGAGAAAGAGCTTTCTCATTTCTTTCTTTTCAGCGAATCGTCCAATATCTCCACTGGATGGAGGACCTTTATCCTCCTCGGTAGAAGGCTCTTCAACTGCATAATGCAGGAGGGACATCCCGTAGCCACTGCTTCTGCCTTAGCTTCTAAAATTCTTTCCTTTTTGCGTTCACCAACCTTGCGGGAGGTCTCGTAATAGAAAAGATTGAAGCTTCCCGCACCTCCACAACATCTATCCGCTTCATTCATCTCAACGAAGTTGTCCTCGGCAATCTTTTTGAGAATCTCTCGTGGCTCATTCCATATCTTCTGCCCCCTCCTCAAATGGCAAGGGTCATGATAGGTTAACCTGCGAGAGAATTGGGGAAGTTCCTCGGGCAAACCCAATTCCAATAAAAGCTCGCTTATATCCCGAACCTTTGATGGGTCCCACTCCAATCCCAAAATCCTGTTCCATTCCTTCTTTAAGGATAGACCACAGGAGGCGCAAGCGGTTACGATATAATCAACATCAAGATTGGAGAAGATATCAATATTCCTCTGCGCCAGATATCTTGCCCCCTCAACATCTCCGTTTATATAAAGCGGAGTTCCACAACACATCTGCCCCTTGGGTATGACCACCTCAACGCCAAGTTTTGTTAAAACATTGACGAGAGAGTTCCCGATGTTTGGATAGATATAATTCGTTGCGCAGCCGACGAAGAAGGCTACTCGCATCTTCCTTTCCCCTTGTGCGGGAACGATTTCCGGATGACGAGAAAGGAAGGGCTTAAGGGTGAAGAGAGGGATGTTCCTTCCCATAGGCATAGAAAGGAGGGGGAAGAAGAGCCTTGCTGGGCTGAATCGCCAGAATAAGAGGGTGATTCTTTGTAGGATGGCGAGGAGGATGACGGTGAAGGGGAAAAGGCGTCTTGCCCGCATAAAATAGTGGAAAACGACCCTTTTCCCGAGGGAGAGCGATTTATCCTTTACTTCCTGCTCCCTTGCAAAGAGGAAGAGGCGGTCCAGCTCCACTCCACTTGGACATTCCTCAACACAGGCTTTGCAGATGAGACAACGAAAGATAGGGTTATGAAACTTTGGAGTGAAGTGGGTTGTTCCCCTGAGGAGGTTTTTGATGAGCTGTAGTCTGCCACGAGGTGAATAAGGCTCGCTTTTGAGCTCACTGAAAATGGGGCATACCGCTCTGCAGAAGCCGCATTTCATACATTTAACGATTTCTTCTGTAACCATACAAATAATATTATGACATTAAAAATGGCGAAAAGAAAATCGCTGTGATAATCCAATATTTTTTTAAATTTTTTACTCCTTACCTTTCGTCGTAGCCTGGTGCGAAGCAATCTCTCTTTTTCGCCGACGGGGTATCTCTAAAAATTCCCCTTTCATTGAAAGGGGTG
>JBMFMH010000207.1:0-2462 GCA_049970775.1 bacterium
AAATTAAAGAAAATGAGGTGGTTCCTCTTAGCATCCATCGCCATAGGATTTTGTCTTTATCCTCTAACCTATGCCCAACAAGAAAGGTTTGAGGAAGGGGAGAGGTATTTCCGAAAGGGGGATTATAATAGGGCTATCTCTATCTTCAGGGAGATTTACAATAGGAAGGAGAAGGACGAGCTTTCCGCTAAATCCGCCCTGAGATTGGGGCAATGCTATCTCGCTTTCAAGGCTTACGAGAGCGCAAGACAGTTCTTTAAGGAGGCTCGCAAGTGGGGTGGTGATATCGCTGAGGAAGCCCAGATGGGCATCGCTTTGACCCACCTTGGCGAGAAGAAATTTGACCTCGCTATAAATATCCTTTCAGAGCTTATCTCCCAATCCGATAGGGAGAAAATCCTCGCCTACGCTTATTACAACAGGGCTCTCTGTTATGAGGGGAAAAACTGGATTAAGAAGGCGATGGATGATTTAAATGAGGCGAAAAAGAGGGCTGGTAAGGACGAGAAGCTTCTCCAAGCTATAAAAGAAGAGATGGAGAAATGTAAATCCCTTTACAAGGAATTTCAAGAGAAGGAGAATTCCTATCTTGAGAAGATAAAAGCGGATTATTCTTTTGGCGATTACGATGGTTGTGCCAGCTCCCTGCGGGAGCTGGCACGGCTTTGTGAGGAATGGGGGGAGATGGATAAAGCAATTGATTATGAACTGCAAGCCATTGATTATTCAACCTCCGAGGAATTCAAGGCGGGAAGTTGGATGAACCTCGCTTGGCGCTACTGCAAGGAGCAGAAATATGTTGAATCCGCTAAAGCCTTCAAGAAGGTCGCAGATGAATATCCCCAAAGTAGCTATGCCGCTGAGGCGCTCCTCAGAGCGGGTGATATGTATACCTCGGCGGGAAAATACGAGGAGGCATTGAAGTGCTATAAGGAGTTCCTGGTGAAGTATCCCAAGGATGAAAGAACACCCACCGTTATTTTGAACCTCGCTTGGACATACTTTAGAAGGGGTGGAGGAGACCCAAAGGAGCTCTTTGAGGAAGTAGCTAAGCGCTACCCCAATACGGAGATTGGCTATTTCGCTCTCGGCTATCTAAACGAACTTAAGGCTGAATACGAGGCAGCTATCTCCGCTTATCAAAAATGCATTGAATTCAAAGGACCATATTATTTCCTCGCTGCAAACGGTATGGGCAATGCCTATTATCTCTGGGGAAGAGCGGGAGATTTGGAAAAACTTCAAAAAAGCTATGAGATATTCGTCTCCCTCCTACGGAGGGAAGATACACCCCCGGATATAAAGGCGGAAGCGCTCCTGCGGGCAACCCAGGTATGCCTCAATCCAAGGATGGATAGGAAAATCGGCTATGCTCTTCTTTGGAACATAAGGGATATATTATTGGACGAGGAAAACGCTCCCATCTTTTTCCCTGGGGCGAAAGCTTCTGCTTTCCTCGCCCTTGGGAGGTGCTACCTTCAGCTTGGCGAGCCTCAAAAGGCAGTTGAAATCTGGCAAACAGCAGGTCGCTCAATTTCCAGCTATTCCCCACTGCGTCGTGTTTTCGGGATTCTCTTGGAGAGATTCGCTCATATAGCCCTTCAATCATCCCTTTCCTCTAAGGTGGAGAAAAATTTAGATAAATGCAGTTTCTCCTCAATTGGTAGCTTCTTCTATCCTCGGGGCAAAGAATATCCTGAGATATATATAATCTATGGGACGCATTGTTCGGATGAGCAAAAGGAGAGTTACGAGAAATTTATTCAAAACCTCCTTTCCTCCAATAGCCTCCTCACCTTCCCTAAAAACAAGCTGAAATCCTTAAAGGATGAGGAAGCAAGGGAAGAGGAATTAGGTAAAGGGAACATCCTCCTCATCGGCTCCCTTAACGATAATTCCATCATAGAAAAAGTAAGGGAATCTCTCCCCATAAGGATTGGGCAGGATTTCGTTGAGATTAATGGGAGAAAGTATGAGGGAAAGGATATATGTGTTATCCTGAATTTCCCCAATCCTTTCAATAAAGATAAGGACGCCCTTCTAATTTGGTCAAATAATCCCTCCACTTTCCCAAAACAGTTTGAGGTTCTCCTTGATTTCCCCCTTCAATATCTCATCTTCAAAGGAGATTTTACCCTCCTGAGAGAGGAGGATATCCTTGAGGGAGGATTTTTCTACGAGCATCCGAACAGGGTTTATGAGGCATTTTGAAAGCCTAACTTATAAATATAAGTAAAAAGCCTCCGCAATTCCCCTTCCTTGAAGGGGTGCCGAGCGTAGCGAGGCGGGATATCCCCAAGATAATACCCCGTCGGCGAAGCCGACACCCCTTTCAACGAAAGGGGAATATTTTGAAATACCTTGCCAGGCTGTCGCCTACTCCTCGTTCTCCTCGTCATTGCGAGGCTTCAAGAAGGGAAGCCTACCTTCTTCGTCATTGCGAGGGGTTCCGAAGGAACCCC
>JBMFMH010000208.1:0-2453 GCA_049970775.1 bacterium
TTTGGTTAAATTATAATAGGGTAGTCATTGGGGATGTAGCATTTTTCATTTTATAGAGAGGTGATTTAGTCCTGTTGACTTTTAGGGAAACTGCTTTCCTTTATAATTTGCCCCGTTATCCTTACATTCACGATGAAATAGACCTCCCCATATATTGGCAAATGTTTCGCACCGACCCCACTGTGAAGGCGGGAATTGAATTCATTCGTCTTTCTATTCTTTCCCGTCTTACCGGGTATCAGAATACCTCATATCCTGATGTAGAGGAATTCATCCGGCTCGCCTTGGAATCTATGGAAGGGTCGCTTTGGGATTTAGTTCAAGACCTTCTTTCCGCCCTCTGGGCGGGGTTTTCCGTCGCGGAGATAATTTATAAACCGTTCAATGGGAAAATGATATGGAAGAGAATCAAGGTGATAAATCCCGTATCGCTTTATCCAGAGGGGATAAAAATGGATGAGAAAGGGCGAATTTTAAAAATCGTTCAAAGGGTAGGCGGGGAGGAGATAGAGATTCCTCTGAAGAGGTGTGTAATTTGGTCTTTTGCCTCGGAGTTCGGCAATCCCTGGGGAAATTCCCTCCTTCGTCCCGCCTATTCACCTTGGCTTATGAAACAGCTACTCATTCGCCTTTGGAACATTCACCTTGAGAGGCAAGCAACACCCTTCGGTGTTGTTTCCCTTCCCCAAGCGGAGATGATGGTTTGGTGTCCAATTCACCAAAAAGAAGAGAGATACATTGAGGCTATGAAACACATAATGGAGGACCTTCATAATCGCAACTCCTTGATTTATACGGGAGGGGCAGAGGTGAGGTTTGAAAGGCTTGAGGGAAAAGGGGAGCTCTTTGAGTCCGCCATAAGATACTATGACAGCCAGATTCTTCGTGCCCTTTTAATACCGAGCCTCCTCGTTACGGAGGGTGAATATGGAACGAGGGCGCAGGCAATAGTTCATCAGGAGGCATTCCAGATGATGTTGAGCGGGATAATAAGGGAACTGAAAGCGGTGCTTGATGAGCAGGTGTTTCGCCCTCTTATAGAGTTGAACTTTGGGGAAATCCGGGATTGGGGTGGTAGTGTATTCAAACCCTTTGCCGATTCCGACTACGCTGTTTGGGCAGATGTATTGACAAAGTTAACGAGCTCGGGATGGCTATCACCACGAGAGAAAGAGGATGTGGAAAGAGTGAAGGAGATAATCGGTTGGCGCTGAGGTCTATTATAGCGCCACCTTATAGAGAGCGTAAACCCCTCCATTTCTCGTTCCGAGATAAAGACACCTCTCATCAGCATTAATGGAACTCAAGAAGGGGCTTTCAAGGATTTTATCCATTTCGCCATTTGAAATCCTCACTCTATAAACTTCCCAGTCTTCAACATACATATTGACCATAAAGTAGAGGAATTTCTCACCTTTGTTATAAAAAACAGGGCTATATTGGGGAAAGGGCATTCTTGCCAGCTCCAAATTCCGCCTCGTATGCCAAATCACTTCCCCATTGTCCCTTAATAAGCATACTTCTCCCCCCGCCGCAACGAACACTCCTTTGCCCAAAGGTAAGAGGGAAGCCTTCAAACTTCCCTCTTGACCAATTGGTCTATCTATAAAATCAAAGCCAAGTCTTCTAAAAAAGTACTCCCAAAGCTTCTTTCCCTCTTTGTCAAGGCAGAAAAGGAAGTCATAAAAGCAATCATATACATAAAGCACATCCTCCCCGCAGGCTCCCTTTGTTATGCTCCAATCGCCCCTGTCGTATCTCCAAATCTGATGTCCATCTTCCTTGCTCAAAGCTTGCACCCACCTACCACCGAAAATATAAATGTTATCCCTGTCCTGTGCCCAATCGTAGAAATTGAAGAACAAAATCGGTCGTTTGCTCCATATTTCCTCACCATCGAATCTGCTAAGACAACAAATCCTGTGGGTAAAACTATCGTGGAGAAAAACCCTATAATCATCAATGAGGTAATCATCGCAACGAAGGGCGCGTTTCCAACGAGGGGAAAAATTGGGCGAAAAACAAATCACCTCGTCCTTCAGAAAAAGGAAAAAATTGCCCGCATTGAATGCTACTCCCGTAAGAGGCGTATCCAATTCATACTCCATCTCAATATCACCAGTTTTCCTATCCAGAAGGTAAACCTTCCTTTTGCATCCCACCAAGAGGTTTTCATCCGCTGAAAGGATTTGTTTCACTTCCTCATCACAAGCAAACACCCAAGCGAGCGATTTTTCAACTGTTTTGTTAGGGAGGATTTGAGGGATTTCCTCAACTTCTTGCTTTTTGGTATAATGTCCGCCCGCCAATTTCCTCTTCAGCCCATAGAGGAATCTATTAAAAGCGGAGATTAAATCGGCGAAAAATCTCCTCACATCCATTATAGAAGCAAGCGAGAAAACAGGCAGGCGCGGTATCTTCATCCAGATAAATTATAGCAAAAAATTAATTTT
>JBMFMH010000209.1:0-2429 GCA_049970775.1 bacterium
TAAAAGGATTAAGGCAAGGTTTTCGCTCGCAGGCTTTGACCGGCGTGTATAAGGGCATCCCAAACTGGGGAAAAGGGAGGGGCGTAGGAGAGGTCAAGCCAAGCTACCTCATCAACCGTCATCTGGGCGTGAAGGGCAACCGCAGCGGAATCAATCCGTTTTGCCACCCCCTTCCTACCCACCATCTGAACGCCCAAAACTTTCCTAGTCCGCAAATCCATCACCATCTTGGTAGTGATGGCTTGGGAATCGGGGTAGTAGGAGGCATTGGATGAGGTGCGAACGGTTGCGCTTGCTGTCTCATATCCGAGTTCCTTCGCTTCCTTCTCGGAGAAACCAGCAACCGCTACTTCTAAGTCAAAAACCTTCATTACCTGCGTCCCCACAGTCCCAGGGAAAAGTAGCCTACCACCAGCCATATTCTCTCCTGCTATCCGACCTTGCTTGTTGGCAAGGGTTGCTATGGGAAACCAATAAGCTTTTCCGCTGACGATGTGCTTTGTCTCCGAGCAATCTCCCGCCGAGAATATGCCAGGCACATCCGTCTCCTGGTCCATCTTCACCCTTATCGCTCCCGTCGTCCCTAAAGGAATGCCCGCTTGTTTTGCCAATTGGACATTGGGCTTTACCCCTAGCGCAAGGATGACGAGGTCGCTTTCTATCTTCCTTGCGGATGTTTGAACTTGATTCACCCTGCCTGTGCCCTCCAACCCAAGAAGGCTTTCTCCCAAGAAAAGTTCAACCCCCTTATCCCTGCATTCCCTTTCCACTATGGAGGTTATTTCCTCATCCAAATTTGGGAGGAGGTGTTCCTTCATCTCAACGAGGCAAACATCCATACCTATTTGGCGGAGTGCTGTAGCCATCTCCAAGCCAATGTATCCTCCACCCACCACGACCGCCTTTTTCGGCTTTTCCTCATCTATATATCTTTTAAGCGAAAGCGCATCCTCCATATAGCGGATGGTAAAGACGCCCTTTAAATCTATTCCCGACAGGGGAGGAATAATAGGGGAAGCGCCTGTTGCGATTAGGAGAGCGCTGAAATCCTTTTTGAATTCCCTACCGCTTCTCAAATCCACAACCTCCACCGTGCGTTCCCCTACATTTATCCTCTTCACCTCGTGATGGACGAGAACATCCACATTTCTTTGTTGGGAGAATTGCTCTGGAGTATATACGAGGAGGTCCTCAAACTTCTTCACTTCCCCGCTTAAAAAATAGGGTATTCCGCAGGGAGCGTAGGAGATATAACCTCCCTTTTCAAAGACGGTTATTCTCGCTGAAGGGTCAACTCTACGAGCCTGGGCGGCTGCGCTCATCCCTGCGGCGCAGCCGCCCACAATCACGATATCCCTTTCCATTTTCACTTAAAGATAAGCTTTCTGATGACCTTCTGGGTCTCAACCGCATCCATTGTCTCCTGCGCCCTTTTTAGCTCCTCAATATCTATCTTATTCACCAGTTCCCACATAGCCTCAATGTTGCGGAGAGCCATATCCGCGGCCGCAACAGCATCCTCCCTGTAGGGGAACATATCAAGGGTAAGCCAACCTTGATAATTGGTGAGCTTGCAATATAGGAGGAATTCAATCGTTTCCCAAACCCTTATAGAGCCAACGATCATATCGTCATCCCAAAGACCGTAGGCATCGTTGAAGTGGACATTGAATAGCTTGCCGTAACGGGCAAGGAAAGCGACGGAATCTGCGGGATTTTCCCCACTCATCAAAGCGTGTCCGAAATCTATCACAACGCCGACATTTTCCATCTCCAAGGCGAGAACGATTGCGAGAGCCTTTCCCGCATCCGATATGCTCATATGGGTGCGAGGTTCTTTCAATTTATATTCAATGCCAACCTTTATATCTGGTGCGGCGTATTCGGCTACCTCCCTTATGCCATCTATCAAGAGATTCCAATGGGTAATGTAGTCAACTTGGAAGGGATAATCAAAGCCATCGGAGCCGAGCCAAAGACCAGCTGAAGGAGCGCCGAGTTGGCGAGCGTAATCCACAGCCTTTTTAGCCTCATCTATTGCCTCTCTCCTCACCTTGGGGTCCCTATGGGTGAAGGCACCGTATTTCCACTTCCCGCTTCCCCATACATTGACATTGACGACAGAAACAACCAGCCCTAAATCCTGTAGCTTCTTCTTAAACTCCTCAACCGATACCTCTTCAAAATCGCTTTGATGGACCTCTATCCCTTTTAAACCCTTAACTTTCCCCGCCAGTTCAAGCATCTCCATAACACCGATAGGTTCCTTGTAGCCCTTAGTGCAGAACCTATCCATCGTGTTTCCGAAAACCCATAAGCCTGCGCCAAGTTTTAACTCCATTTCAAAAACACCTCCTAAGATGTTTTATTTTATTTTATTTTATGATTGGCGGGGAGGAAAAGCAATCGCTTTCGTTATTTTGTTTTTA
>JBMFMH010000210.1:0-2385 GCA_049970775.1 bacterium
GCCAAGCCTCCACGCTTGCTCATCCATACAGCTACCGCCAAAGCCATTACCGCCAATACCGCTACCACCACCCTCACCCCTATCGCCATCTCTTTTATAACCATCGGCGCCATTAATATGCCCACCAAGTTCATAACTTTTATCAAGGGATTTATCGCCGGACCAGCTGTATCCTTTAGCGGGTCCCCGACCGTATCCCCTATAACCGCCGATTTATGATACTCCGTCCCCTTACCGCCTAAATATCCATCCTCAATTTTCTTCTTTGCGTTATCCCAAATCGCTCCTGTATTTGCCATATAAACAGCTAAAAGCTGACCAGTTAATATCGCTCCAGCGAGATAACCTCCCAGCCCTCCTGCTCCAAGGCTGAAGCCAACGAAGATTGGCGTTGCTATAGCAAGGATAGCTGGACCTATAAGCTCCTTCTGCGCCTCCGCTGTCACTATATCAACGCATCTGCCATACTCCGGTCTCGCTTTCCCTTCCATCAGTCCGGGAATCGTTCTAAACTGTCTCCTTACCTCCTCAACTATCTTAAAGGCAGCTCTTCCTACCGCTTTTATCGCAAAGGAAGAGAAAAGGAAGGGAACTGCTCCTCCAATGAGCAGTCCAACGAATACCGAGGGAATGTTAACTTGTATACCTGTTTGTAGAAGGTTTGCCTCCTCAGTGAAGGAGCGGAAGAGGGAAATAGCAGCTATCACCGCTGTGGCGATAGCAAGCCCCTTCGTGAGAGCTTTGGTTGTATTTCCTATCGCATCAAGCCAAGCGACTATTCTTCCCGCCTGTGAGCCTTCAGGTGGACGCACGCCGGACATCTCAAATATCCCGTTGGCGTTATCAGTTATTGGACCGTAGGTGTCCATAGCGAGTATGAAGCCAGTGGTCGTGAGGAGACCCAAGCCAGCGAGAGCTATCCCATAGGCACCAAGCGCCACGCTTTCAGGAAAGATAATCATTGAGAGGATTATCGTTGCAGCGATTGATAAAATAGCCCAAACTGTGCTCTCTATACCGTTTGCCATACCGGTGAGGAGCATCGTTGCTGCCCCAGTGCGGGTGGAGTAAGCAGTTTCCGTTGTTGGGTTTTTATCCGGATGGGTGAAGTAGTTGGTGAGGGCCATCGTTCCCAAAGCGAGGACGATGCCAACGGTTGAGGCTATCCCGAAGCGCAAGTCGTGAAGGTAGAAATGGGAAAGGAGGAAAAACCCTGCCACGGAAACGAGCGCTGATGTCCAGTAGCCGATGGAGATGGGGCGCATAGGGTCTCCCATTGCCTCGTCCCTTGCTCTCACTGACCAGGTGCCTATGATTGAGGAGAAGACGCCGACCGCTCTGACCATTAGAGCGTAGAGGACGAGCTGGAGGGCAAAGAGGGTAGGATTAGGGAAATGTTGACGGAAGGCAGGGTCTGCGAGACATCCTACTGCGAGAATAATCGCTGCTACCAAGGTTACCTCGTAGGATTCAAATACATCAGCGGCCATACCGGCGCAATCCCCAACATTATCGCCGACATTATCCGCGATAACGGCTGCGTTTCGTGGGTCATCCTCGGGAATCCCTACTTCAACCTTGCCCACGAGGTCAGCACCCACATCCGCCGCTTTAGTATAAATCCCTCCACCTACCCTCATAAAGAGGGCAACAAGGCATCCGCCAAAGCCAAACCCCACCAAAACTTTCATCGCATTTTCCCTGAAAAGAAGGAAAATAAGGGTCGCTCCCAAAAGACCTAATCCAACGGTGAACATTCCCGATACAGTCCCTGCTTGGAAGGCGAGCTCCAACGCCTTTTTGAAGGATTGGAGAGCGGCGTTTGCAACCCGCACATTTCCACGCACCGCTAATGTCATACCGACATAGCCAGCGCTGAAGGAGGCGAGGGAGCCCAAGAGAAAGGCGAGGGATATCCCAATGGGGATGAAGATGTTATCGGGATAGACGGGGCGGTAGACGAAAAACAATCCGATTGTTATGACGATTATGAAGATGATGAGGGCTTTAAATTGGCGGGATAGGTAGGCTTTTGCTCCCTCCTGGATAGCGGAAGCTACCCGCACCATCTCCTCCGGTCCCTCCTCCTCCCGAAGAACCTTTGCTCGCAAGTAGGCTCCGTAGAGGAGAGCGACTATGGCGGAAGCAAGGACCACATAAAGGATGGTCAAGTGCTCGCCGCTCATTGGGGGAAGTTGAACTGCTTCCCCTTGTCCGAAGGCGAGACTGGCAAGCAGGAAAAGTGGCAAGAACTTCAACCTTCGCACCAAGGAAAACACCTCCCATATAAAAATAGTCATATATGAAGTAATCAAGCAAAAATTATAGACCTTTGGAAAAGGAAAAGCAAATCAATTGGGTTTTGTTGCTGGTATGGGGAAAAAA
>JBMFMH010000211.1:0-2344 GCA_049970775.1 bacterium
GGGTATCCCTAAAAATTCCCCTTCAAGGAAGGGGAATTGGGAAAATACCACCAAATCACTGGGTTCTTTCAGAGAGATTTTTAAGTTGATTGTGAATCTCATAAATCAGCTTTTTCAATCCATCTCCCCTTAGCGCGCTAATCCAAAAGGGCTCTATCCCTTTTTCCTTTAATTTTTTGCTCTTTTTCCTCAATTCTTGAGACGACACTACATCGATCTTGTTGATTGCCACTATCTGGGGATAGGATGCGAGCTTTTCATCGTAAAGCCTAAGCTCATTGTTAACGGTATTGTAATCGGCGAGAAGGTCATCCCTTGTCCCATCAAGCAGATGGAGGAGAAGACGGCAACGCCTTATGTGGCGAAGGAAGGAAATCCCCAATCCACTTCCTTGATGGGAACCCTCAATCAATCCCGGTATATCCGCCATAACGAATGAATCATATTCCCCAACCTTCACAACGCCTAAAACAGGATGGATAGTAGTAAAAGGGTAAGGAGCAATCTTGGGGTGAGCGGATGACACACGAGATAGCAAGGTGGATTTCCCCACATTGGGAAGCCCAATTATCCCCACATCAGCCAAGAGATGAAGCTCCAACCTTATCCATTTAGCCTCCCCTTCCTCCCCTTTCTCAGCAATGCGCGGGGCGGTATTAGTTGGGGTAACGAAATGGGTGTTCCCTCTTCCTCCCCTGCCTCCCCTCGCAACAACAACCCTTTGATAGGGAATTGTTAAATCGGCGATGAGTTTATTCGTGTCCGCTTCATATACCATCGTTCCAACAGGAACCTTTAATATGAGGTCCTCTCCCGACCTTCCGTGTTGGTCCTTCCCCTTCCCGTGTTGTCCCCTTTCCGCTTTGTAATGCCTTTTATAATGATAATCTATGAGGGTAGATAGATGGGGGTCAGCTTCAAGGATGACATCGCCACCCTTACCTCCATCCCCACCGTTCGGACCGCCTAAAGGGACGAACTTCTCTCTTCTGAATGAAACGCAGCCATCCCCTCCCTTCCCACCTGCAACGAAGATTACTGCCTCATCTATGAAGAGAGGCTGTTTAGCTCGTTCCGATATGCTTTCTCATCCCCCTTGCCCGTCGGGGTAAACGGAAACCCTCGTCTTGCCCTTGCTTTTCTCAAACCTAACATATCCATCTACCAGAGCGAAGAGGGTGTAATCGGAGCCAACTCCTACATTTTTCCCTGGGTGGAACTTCGTCCCTCGCTGGCGGACGAGGACAGAGCCCGCTTTCACGAACTCACCTGCGAACTCCTTAACTCCCAATCTCTTTCCAGCGCTATCTCTTCCATTGCGAGATGAACCTCCTGCTTTCTTATGCGCCATTCTCAATCACCTCCTATCTCAATTCTCTCTATAGCGAGGCGGGTGTAAACCTGCCTATGCCCTCTTCTTCTGCGGTAATTCTTCTTCGGCTTATACTTGAACACGAGGATTTTCTCCCCCTTAATATGTTTGAGCACTTTGGCGATGACCCTCGCTTGGGGAACATAAGGCGAGCCTATAATCTGCTCGGAGCCAGTATCAACGAAGAGGACCTTATCAAGGGAGATGGTGGCTCCCACTGGGGAGTCGATCTTCTCAACCTCAATGACGGAGTTTTCCTTGACTTTATACTGTTTTCCTCCGGTCTCAACGATAGCCAACATAAAAAGAGGAACCTCCTTTTAGGGAATAGGGAAATACATAAAAAATTATAAGGATGATAGATGACATCGTCAAGCCTTGGTGGGAAATCGCGAACTATGGCGAGGAAATCCCGATAAAAACTATTCCAAAATGGGAGGGAGGTAGGGACGCCAATCCTCCCTTTCTAAGCAGAGACGATATTTCGTCAAGCTTATGAAGGGGATGAAAGAGGGTTTTTTCGGCTGGCGTAGAAGCTGCATTCCCGCTTGTTTAGGGGTTTTATCCTTCTTTTTTGCGTTGCACCTTTTACAACAGCAGACGAGATTATCCCAATCGGTTTTACCACCCATCTTCTTGGGAATAACATGGTCAACCGTGAGTTCTCCTCCCTTTTGTCCACAATACTGGCAGGTATAATTATCCCTGGCGAGGATATTTTTCCGAGTTAGCTTGAGTTCGGGAACGGGTCTTACGACCTTGTATTTTAACCTAATGACGGAGGGGGCTTCTATGGCACCGCTGGGAGTGCGGATATAGGTGCCATCATAGTGGATGACATCCGCTTTCCCAACGATGATGAGCCCTATAGCCCTTTTCAGGCTACAGATATTCAGTGGCGTGAAATCGTGATTGAGAAGGAGAACTTCCATAATCAAAGATAAGTATAGCAAAACGAAACGGCAAAATCAA
>JBMFMH010000212.1:0-2298 GCA_049970775.1 bacterium
AGGGGGCGTCGGCTCCGCCGACGCCCCCTCTTTTATGTCGTCTCTAATAACTCCCTCGCTTTTTGGATGTCCACCTTAACCCCAGGTCCCATCGTTGAGGATAAGGTTATCCCTCTTATATACTGCCCCTTAAACGAGGCGGGTCTCGCCTTCATCAAGGTAGATAACAATGTGGCGAAGTTCTGAAGAATCTCCTCCGTCGGCTGGGATACCTTCCCTATCGGCATATGGATTATCCCACTCCTATCCACCCTAAACTCGTATTTCCTCGCCTCCTTGAACTCCCTTACCGCCCTCCCTATATCCTGCGCCACTGTTCCCGCCTTCGGATTCGGCATCCTCGGTCCGAGCGTCTTCCCTAAACGGGAAACAACGCCCATTATATCTGGCGTTGCCAGTATCAAATCCATATTCTTCCAACCCTTCCAGCCTTCCCTTATCCTGTTTATCAACTCCTCATCTCCAACCAAATCCGCACCCGCCTCCCTCGCTTGCTCAGCGTTTTCCCCTTTAGCGAAGACCATCACCTTCGGAGGTGAACCAGCGGGATAGGGATAAAGAACCGTTCCTCTTACCATTTGGTCGCTATGGCGTGGGTCAACCCCCAAATTAATCGCTGCCTCTATCGTCTCATCAAATTTAGCCGATGCCATCTTCTTCACCAACTCTATCGCCTCAACGGGCGAATATCTCGCCCCTTTATCCAATAAGGCAACGCTTTGAAGATATCTTTTGCTTCTCTTCGGCATCTTCCATACCTCCTTTAATCTACAACTTGAATTCCCATACTTCGGGCTGTCCCCTCTATTATCCTCATCGCAGCTTCAATATCCCGAGCGTTCAAATCCTTCATCTTTATCTCCGCTATCCTGCGTATATCAGCCCTCGTTACCGTTCCCACTTTCTCCTTGTTCGGCGTGCCGGAGCCCTTCTCAATGCGAGCGGCTTCCTTTAAGAGAGCGGCTGCGGGTGGAGTCTTCAGGGTTATCGTAAAGGAACGGTCGGCATAGATTGTCACCTCAACTGGTATTATTGAACCTATTTGATTTGCGGTTGCCTCGTTGTATCTCTTCACGAACTCCATTATATTCACATTATACTGACCGAGGGCTGGTCCAACTGGAGGAGCAGGCGTAGCCTTCCCAGCTGGCAATTGCAATTTCACGATAGCTACTACCTTCTTCGCCATCTTCTATTGCCTCCTTAAAATTTCTCTATTTGGGAGAAATCCAATTCAACCGGCGTCTCCCTGCCGAATATGTTCAACAACACCCTTACTTTGCCTTTCTCAGCGTTCACTTCTTCCACCCTTCCCGTCATCTCAAAGAAGGGTCCAGATATGACCCTCACGCTCTCCCCTTTGCTGATGGATATGCGAGGTTTTTCCCTTGATATGCTTTCCTTTATCCTTTCCACCTCTTCATCCGCGAGTATGAGAGGCTCGGAACCAGCGGAGACAAAGCCCCTTACACCGGGAGTGGAACGAACGAGGTTCCAAGTTTCCGTGTCCATAACCATATTGACGAGAATATAACCAGGGAATACCTTCCTTTTAACTATCTGCTTCTTTCCCCTAACAGGTCGCAGTTCCTTCTCTATGGGCACTAATA
Source organism: bacterium (assembly GCA_049970775.1). Taxonomy (GTDB): domain Bacteria; phylum Armatimonadota; class JACIXR01; order JACIXR01; family JACIXR01; genus JACIXR01. Next base: position 1,611 of record JBMFMH010000212.1, read on the forward strand.
CCTCGGCGATTTTCTCCCGCAAGCCCATAGCTTCAATTCTATTCTCTAAAGAAGCCTTCACTTTCTCTTCTTTGCCCGTTGCAGTCCTAACTAAATACCAGCGTCTCTCCTGCATAGCCATCTTACCATCCTAACAGCCATTTAGTTAAGCGAGCAACCAATTGGTCAACCAAAGCGATGAATGCTCCTAAAACCGCTATCATAAAGAGCACAACCGCTGTATACTTGGCAACCTCCTCACGAGAAGGCCAAATAACCTTCTTCAATTCCGCTCTCACTTCCCTGAAGAAGTTGGAAAGCCTCCTTATTAACCCCGGCTTCTTTCTGCTCTGCTTAACGCTTGCCAACCTTAACACCTCGTATCTTCAAGAAAATGGCAGGCCCGGCCGGAGTTGAACCGACAACCCCGGGATTTGGAGTCCCGTGCTCTGCCAAATTGAGCTACGGGCCTGCTTCATCTCGTTTCCCTGTGCTTGGTGTGCTTGCCACACCATTTACAGAACTTCCTCAACTCAACTCGCTCCTGATGACGAGCCCTGCTTTTCGTAGTCACATAGTTTCTTCTTCTGCATTCAGTGCAGGCAAGCACTATTATCTGGCGAGGCATTTTAATCAAACACCTGCGTTACTACTCCAGCGCCTATCGTCTTACCACCTTCCCTTATCGCAAAACGAAGCCCCGGCTCCA
>JBMFMH010000213.1:0-2281 GCA_049970775.1 bacterium
AACCCTGAAGAGAATAGAGGAAGCAATAGCGCTATTTAGCGAGGAATGAAGCCTTAATATCCATCATCTGTTCAAGTAATTCTGCTCTGCGTAGGTCGTCTAGGGCAAGGGAAAGAAGTTGGAGCGCTTCCTTTGCTGGGACCTTGTTTTTATCCTCCGGATAATTTGCAAGCAGGTGAAAATTTCCCTTTGTAAAGGAGAATTTTGCTTTAGTGTTATAAAAGAAGTGACCGAATAGGAGCAAGTTGAAGGGATTCTCTCCCTTTTGATTTATTATGAACTCGCTCGGATTTACATAGAATTGGTTCATCCCCAAAATAAGCGTGCCGTGATAATTCTCTATCTCGGCATATGGCAAAGGTTCGTTCAAGTGGGACTTAGCACCCATTATCACGACCCTTCCCTCGGGGTCGCCTTTCGCACCTTCTAAGTATAAGTGCCTCTCGGATTGCTCGTTGTAGAAATCAATAAATGTGGCGGAATTGCTATCGTAAATGTAAACGCTATAGGGAACCAATGTTGCGAGACGCATAAGGAAAGCGATTAAGCCATCCCTTTTCCCTCCTTTCCCCCTTATCACGATTGAGCCCTCGTAGGAATTTCTGAAGAGAAGATGAGCCCTTTCACAATCCTCTATCCTTATGTTTCCCTGCAGGTGAAGGACATCAACGAAATCCTTCTGACCCAACCCCTTCAGATGAAGCCCTTTCAGGAAGGGTTTCTTCTGATAACAACCGAATAGGAAAACCCTATTATAACGGACATAGGAACCTTTACCGGAGGATAGATGTAGTATATCCTCAGCGTTATCACCAGCGGGAAAATCGTGATGCCCGATGGCGATGTTTTCAATTATGACATTCGTTGCGCCTTCCACCTTCAAAATTGTCCCTCCTTTTTCCCCAGCCCAAAATATTCCCGTGCGAAAGCCCGTTCCACCGAAGAAGTAATTTGCCCCGCTTATATTTAATGTTTTGCTGACTTTATAGTTTCCGCTTGGCAAGTAGGCAATGGCGAACCTTCCATATTTGCGCGCCGCCTCAATCGCTGATTGAATAGCTTGTGTATCATCCGCAATGCCATCTCCCTTTGCCCCAAAATCCACCTTCACATCAAAGACCTTTTGAGGTATTAAAACGCGCTTCGGTATCACGCTCCTCACTGGACTTAGCCTCAACGGCTTTACCGTTCCTTCGGGAACTTCCACAACGAGGGAGTGGGGGGCCTTCTCTATAAGTTCATTCATACCCTTAATCCTATTTCCGCATAAAATCACACGCTGGTCATCCCTAATGATTTTTATCGCTGGTCCTTTGGGAGGCGGATTGGAGAATTCACAGTCAAAGATGAGAACGGGTGAGCCGTTTAGGATTATCGCTCCCTCGGGGGATTTCCAACCGCTTATGTGGCAGTTCTCCACGGTCAAAGGAGATATAGTGCCCAGCTCCTTTATGAAGGTTCCCGAGCCAAATGATGTGCAGCGGCGGACGGAGTTTCCGTGTTCGCTCAGGAACTGTATATCTGTGCCATTGCGTTCAAAATGGGAGTTTCTAATATAGAAATTCCCGTGTAAATCGCTAATACCCACCTCGCAGTTCCTGAACTCGCATTTATCAAAAGTGTGATTGTAATCGTTGAAATTGAGCATTGAAAAACCTATTTTACAGTTTTCAAATATGCAGTAGCGATAGATTGTTTCCGCCGAGGCTAACTTCTCGTTGTAGCCGATGCGGATTCCACTTTCCCTGAAGTTTTTGAACTGTTCAAACTCGTGGAGAGATTCCGTGTTGAATCGTAGCTCTGAGGCGAAATCCATCCCCACTCCCGCCTTGTTTTGTCCATCCCAAACGATGCCACGAAACACCGAGTAAGCCAAACCATTCACCCAAACCATCCTGCCATTAACCTCACCATCCCAGATTACCCTTGTATCCCTCCCATTTCCGATTATGCTTACCCCAACCGCAGGTCCCCTGAACTCAATTGTTTTCGTTATCCTGTATGTTCCGGGAGGAAAGTAAATGACCATACCATCCCTAAGCTGGGAGAAGATATTCTGCAAAGCTTCCGTATCATCGGATTTCCCATCGCCTTTTGCAGGTGGATTGATGTCCTCTTTTACATTTATCCAATCTGAACGCTCTTGCCAGTTCAGCGAGGGAAGCTCACCGCAGATGAGGTAGTGAAGAGAAAGAACCAAAAAAGAGGTAAACAGGAAAAATCTCATTTGGTTAAATTATAATAGGGTAGTCATTGGGGATGTAGCATTTTTCATTTTATA
>JBMFMH010000214.1:0-2254 GCA_049970775.1 bacterium
TCTTTTCCCTCTTCAATATCCAATCCACCGCTTCTAATAAATCAACCGCTAATTTGTCATATTTGTAAGGAGAGTCTAAGAAAAGATGAAGCTGTTCCCTCCCCCTTCCCGTCAAGACAAGGATTGAAAAACATCCCGCTCTTTTCCCCGCCTCTATATCCGATAAGGCATCACCTATCATATAGGACTTCCTTAAATCTATATCCCATTCCTCAGCAGCTTTTAAGAGAAGCCCGGGATTGGGCTTCCTGCAAGGACAACCCTCATTTGGCTTATGCGGGCAATAATAAATCGCGTCTATCCTTCCACCTTCCTTCTCTATCTCTTCCTTCATCCTCTCGTTAATCTCGTCCACCGTTTCCTTTTTCACAATCCCCCTCCCTATTGAGGATTGATTTGAGACGATGATTATAAGGAAATCGCTCTTGGCGAGGCGAGAAAGAGCGAGTTTAGCGAAAGGATAAAAGATGAATTCATCCCAGCTTTTCACATAATCCGGGCGATTGAGATTTATCACTCCGTCCCTATCCAAAAAAACAGCCCGCTTAGACATCCTGTCTTTTTCTATAAAAATCTATCGTTTCTTTCAAACCTGAATCAATATCATATTTAGGTCGCCAGCCGAGCTCCTTTTCCGCAAGGGAATAGTCCAACGCTATGTGCCGAACCTCACCCTTTCTTTCCTCCGCATATATTGGCTCCATCTCCTTGCCCAAAGCCTGCTTGATTTTTTGGAAAACCTCGTTCACCGATGTCCGTTTACCAGTTCCAATATTGAAGATTCCCACCTTATCCCTTTCAAGGGCGAGGATATTTGCCGAGACAACATCTTTTATGTAAACGAAATCCCTCGTCTGCTCCCCATCGCCAAAAATCGTTGGTCTTTCCCCTTTCACCATCTTATCGGTGAAGATAGCGACAACTCCCGCTTCACCTAAGGGATTCTGCCTTGGACCATAAACATTGGCATAGCGAAGAGCGACAAAGGGAAGGGAGAAGTTTTGCTGAAAGACATAAAGATAATGTTCAATCGCTAATTTAGCTGCTCCATAAGGGGAAAGTGGGAGGGCAGGGTGCTTTTCATCGGCGGGAAGATAGAGGGGCTCGCCATAGATGGCGCCTCCTGTGGAGGCAAAGATGAATTTCTTGACGCCATAGTCAAGGGAGAGCTTGAGGAGATTTAGGCTCCCTATGATGTTGACATCGGCATCGAAGAGGAAATCCCTGAGGGATTTGCGGACATCTATTTGGGCGGCGTGGTGGTTTACGATTTCTGGTTTTTCCTTTTGAAAGATTTCCCTTAACCCCTGAAAATCTCTGATATCAAGCTTATAGAATTTCGCCTTGGGGTTGATGTTTTCCTCCAAGCCGGTGGAGAGGTCATCCACGATTGTGACCGAATGACCGAGGTCTATATAAGCATCGACGATATGGGAACCAATGAATCCGGCTCCTCCAGTTATAAGGATTCTCATAAGAAAAATTATGAAGGAGGAAGAAGGGAAAAGGCAAGTTATAGATTGCGGGGAGCGGCTTTCAGCCGCTCCCCGCAGAACCCCGCCTTAATTGCTCTTCATAGTTGATTCTCGTATTGCGTTAACACAAGCGTTCCTCCAGCTGTTTTCGCTCGTATCTGGCGAACTTGCATCCACTTAGCATGCCCATCTGCGAAGAGGATGTTCGCCCCGCCGGTATGGCGAGCCATCGCATCCTCATCTTTCCCCAGCGCCTTCAATGCGTCATCCAACGATGCGTAGTTGCGCCCGCAGGGACCATAGGGGCAGAGATTGCCAGGGTTCTGAGCGAAGACGATTGGAGCCACAGTGCCATCGCCTAAGGTACTTGCCTGCCCAGGCGGCCCGCCACCGAATACGCCACGGGTGGAATCAGCAACGAGCACGGTGTTCGCAACATCTCTCATCACGCTGAGTTTACCAGCTAAGCCATTACAAGCATACATAGTGCCTCCCCCAGCACATCTGATGCTACCAAGAACACCAATTGCAGCACCGTAGCTGATGAAGTTACCTTCCGCTGGCATTCCGGGCAGGAGTTCCTCGCAGGAGGGTGCACCACCACAGTGGAAGCCAACAGCTGCTCCAGGATTAGTGAACCAGGTCCAGGGGTTGGAGGCGGAGGGGCAGTGGAGGATGGATGCGTTTTTCGTGTAGGGGTAGATTGCCGCCCACCATTGTTTTGCACCGGGCAAAATACAACCTGGCAGTCCCAGTGGAAGGGTTTCATCCCAATCTTG
>JBMFMH010000215.1:0-2216 GCA_049970775.1 bacterium
TTTTAGGGCTATTGGTTTAAGAGACGGGTATAATAACCAGCGTAAGAGGAGACGATGTAATATCCAATGGCTATCGCTACGATGAGATATAAGCCGATTGCGGAAACCACAATCCAGCGATGGCTGGAAACAGCTGCCTCGTTTTCCAACCGCTCAGCTACTAATTCCAATGCTTCTGGTAGCCTTCCACCTTCCTCTCCCGCTCTAAGCATATTCACCGCTGAAGGAGGAAGTATCCTTGCCATATCCATAAGGTTCGCCAATCGTTCTCCCGTATTTACTCTCGGTATTATCCCCTCCACTTTTCTTTTAATCTCTCCGCTTCCCGAGCTTTCCCCAGCCAATCTCAGCGCTTCCGCGGGGGAGATGCCGGCTGCGTAAAGATGTGAGAGGGCGATGAGGAAACGGGCGAGGGCGTATTTCGTCGCTAGGGATGAAATACCGGGAAGGCTTGATTTCAATATATCAAGGATTTTATTGGTGATGCGAGGCGGGATTATCAGCTTCACAACGACGAAATAAAAAGCGATAATAAGAGCGCCTACAGCGATTAGGCGAAGTCCACCATAAAGGGCAAACTTGTTCCCCAACAGAATCCCTTGGAGCAAAGAAGGGAGGACGAAAATGAGGAAGAGGGCTACGACGGCGAGTATCTTTGGGTAAAGCGTCCACATACTTAATTTACCCCTTAGCTGGATATCCCTCTCTATGATTCCTGCTATGTTGCCACAGGCATCGGCGAGTTTACCGCTCTCCTCACCCGCCCTGATTATGCTGACGGCGAGGGGTGGAAATACATCGGGAAATTGCGCCATTGCGTTGGATAAAGGATTCCCTTTGCTTGCTTCCTCCTTCAGCTTTCTTATAGTCGTCCTTAAAAGAAGTGGAGATTGGGACTCAATAGCGCCTAGGGCTTGAACCAATCCCACGCCAGCGCTTAACTGATATTGCAGTTCCCGGAAAAAGTGCGCCAAATCGGGCAGCTTTAACAATTTCAATCACCTCCTTTCCATAAAGGAAGGCGAACGAGCCTCCTTGACCATCTGATGTAATCGGAGAGACGCCACGCCCCTCCGCTCGCAAGCTCCTCTATTCCACAGATGGGGTTCTCACAGAGAAGACAGGCGCCATCGCAATTCAGAGGCTCGAATTTATCCCCATTCCGCACATAGATGGGAACATCCATCCCTTCACAGTTTCTTGAAGTGGCGAAATACTTGTTCAATCCCTCAACTATGGGCTTCCCTTCGTATTCCTTTCCTGTCAGGGCGAACTCCATACAAAGAGCGAAGGTTAAGCCTTCCTCTTGGCAGATTTCCTTGAGCTTTGCGAAAATGTTCTTTCTGTAATCTATTTTGGCGTGAAGGGAGTAGCCTATCCTTTCTTGGAAGAGTTCTTTGTAAAAAGAAACAAGCTTTCTATCAATACGGGCGATGAGAGAGAAAACCTCTTTCCTCGTCTTGACGGGAATATCAACTATGCTTCCCACGATGTGCTTTGCGCCCGCCTCCTTAACGAGCTTGACAAGGCGATGTAAATCAGCGGGATTATCCGTGATATAAGGGAAGATTGGGTCTATGCGGGCAACGGCGTAGATTCCTGCTTCCTTAGCCCTTCTCAAATTATCAAGGAGAGTCTCCGTATCCGCTCCACCTGGAACGAGGATTCTTCTCAAGTTCTCATCCCAGGTGAGGATGGATACTTGGATAAAGGAATGTCTTTGTTGGCTTATGAGGTCTATTACCCTTTGGGGTATTCTTCCTTTCGTGATAACCTCTATTGGAAGGTTTCTTTGAATGAAAACCTCAACGAGTTGTTCCGATAGGCGGAATTGTTGTTCAAGGGGTTGGAATGGGTCGGTGACAGGGCTGAGATATCCGCAGGCGGCGATTCTCAATTTATCCAACTGTTTAGCGACTGATTGAGGGAAATTTTCAAAGACATAAATGTAGCCCTTTTCCCGCCATTCCTCAAAGTAGCCGGGAAATGTGCGGGTATAGCAGAATGGACAGGCGTGTTGACAGCCGATGTAGGGATTGAGGAGGAAGCGTTCAGCTGTGCATTCCCTTCTTCCAAAGGGCTTAAGGGGATGCCACCAACCGTGTATCTCTTTTGAGGAATTGACGATGATTATCTTCTCCTGCAAGGCAATCCATTTTAAATCTATCAGAATTTAGATGAATTTGCAAATTGAGGAGGGCTGCTGGCTTTGTTGC
>JBMFMH010000216.1:0-2194 GCA_049970775.1 bacterium
AAAAAACTGTCCTTCTCGTGGAACTGGGAGGCTAAGCCGAAAAAATAATAAATATTTGAAACGCTAACATTCTCCCCTTATACTTTTTTCTGTGGAGAAGATAACGCTAAGAGCTCTGATAATCGGCAGTATCTGCGTCGCTATCCTCTCCTTTGCCGTCCCTTATTCCGACCTACTGCTTAACGGCACCTGGATAGCTTGTTCCCACCTCGCCATTGGACCCATCCTCCTTTTCTTTCCACTGGTTAGCCTGGTCAATTATTTTCTTCGCAAATATAATTCAATTTTCACTGTTTTTCTCCTTTTCTTCCTTTCCTTGATAGGCATCTCCCTTTCTTACTTACTTTTACGCCGCCTCGGAATATTAGGGTTCCTGATTAACGCCTTGCTTTTCATTTCTCTTGTCCTTTGGACTTTTCGTAAAATCTCAAGAAAAGAAGCTGTGGCTCCTCTTTCTCAATCCGAGCTAATTCTCATCTATGCTATGATGCTTGTAGGAACGGGAATTCCCTCCTTCGGTCTTACCGCTTATCTCATTCCTACTCTTATAGGAGGAAACTACTTCGCTGCCCCCGAAAATAAATGGAGGATTTTGTTCTACAAATACACTCCCAAGTGGCTAGTCCCTTGGAACCCTAAAGGACCGGAGAAGCAACCCGTTTCCCTTGCCTTCTACGAGGGTTTGCATTACGGGGAGCCGATACCCTGGAAGGAATGGGTCATACCTCTTTTAGCTTGGACGAGTTTTGCTTTGCTTCTCTTCTTTATGATGCTTTGTCTTGCTTCAATTTTAAGGAGGCAATGGGTTGAGGGAGAGAAGCTGATTTTCCCTCTCGTCCAAGTGCCTCTGGAAATGGCAAGAGAGGATGGTGGAGTTATCAATCCTTTCTTCCGAAACAAACTTATGTGGCTCGGCTTTGCCATCCCCTTTATTATCCACACCATAAATGCCTTCCATTATTATTTCCCCTATATTCCCCAAATAACCCTTCAAACGAACCTAAACCAATTCCTGCCCAATCCACCTTGGAACCAGATAGGAATCTTTGAGATATGGGTTCACTTCTCTGTAATTGGATTATCCTTTATCATTGCCTCAGACCTTGCCTTTAGCCTCTGGTTTTTCTTTCTTCTATTCAAGGTTGAGGCGGCGATAGCGGCTTCCTTTGGGATGAAGATGGATTATGTGTTCACTTATCCCGTGCAAGTTTTCGCTGCTTATCAGATGCTGGGTGCCTTCATCGTTCTCAGCTTCCATATGTTCTTGACAGCACGCCATTATATTAAAGAAGTTTTGCTCAAGGCTTTCAGCAACAAGAGCTCAATAGATGATAGTAAGGAGCCTATGCCATATAAAGTTGCGGTATGGGGCTTTATCTCCTCTGGTGCTTTGCTTGTTGCTTGGTGTGGCTATGCGGGAATGAACATTTTTGTAGCAGTAGTTGTTCTCGTGCTATTTGTTTTCTTTATAATGCTTCCCCTAACTCGCTTTGTTTCTGAGGGAGGACTTCTTTTTATTCAGGCTCCATTTCAGCCTACGGAAATCATAAATTCCTTTGCTCGCTCGGATTTTTTGGGTGGGAGAAATCTAACGATACTTGCTTATATTCAGCGCATATTTATGTTTGACCTCAGGGCCTCCTTGCTTCCCAGCGTTATGGATGCCTTGAAGATATCCGATAGCACCCGTTATTCAAAGCGCCATTTTCTCTGGGGATTGGTCTTAGCGATATTCATAGCGATAGGTGGTTCTTATATAAGCGAGCTTTGGATGGTATATAGGAGAGGTGGAGTTAGTATGTCCCCCTGGTTCCTCATAGCTTCGCCTCAGCAACCGTTTCAATTTCTCGCCTCAGCTTTACAGAATCCCGTTCATCCCGATTGGCGGGCGGGGACATTTTTAGGTGTTGGCTTGGCAACGGCGATTTTCCTCACCCAGATGAGGCTTCGTTTCACTTGGTGGCCTCTCCATCCACTTGGCTATGCGATGGGACCTTCTTGGCCTATGATACAGCTTTGGTTTTCCATAATGATAGGGTGGTTCATAAAGGTGTTCATATTAAAGGCGGGAGGGATGAAGGCATTTGCGAAAGCTCGTCCATTTTTCTTGGGGATGATACTGGGCGAATTCGTCGTGGGAGGAATTTGGATAATCATAGATGGCATCACTGGTATGCAGGGACATAGGATATTT
>JBMFMH010000217.1:0-2191 GCA_049970775.1 bacterium
GGACAAACCATTGAGCTCTCCCCAGCTCAAATGGAGGAAACCAAAGGAGGCTTGTTTAGAGATTGCAACAAGCAGTTTAACTGCTTGGGGCACGATGCTGGGTGCTATAAGTCAGGTAATCCTATAGAAGCAGCCTATGTATGGTATTTGCCTTTTCTCCATTGGGAATGCGGATGGGCATTCACGATCAAAGGCTGCACCAACTACCAAGGTTATGTTTACTGTGGAAAGGTGAAGGGATATGATAATCCCGACTGCGGCGGGGTACCGCAGCATGAAGAGGAGAAATACGAATATCACGATTATTGTGCCCTATAAATTAAAGCAAAAATATTTTGTGTTATTTGTTATTTTAGGCGTGGTGCTTGGGGGAACGCTATCTCCTGGGGAAGTTAAGCTTCCGAAGGAAATAGAAATATTGCTTGGGAAAATGGAAAAATCTATAAGGAACAAAATAGTTACTATTGAATATACTAGGGCTGAATACTGGAAGAAAGACGGGCAACCAGCGTCGCGCCTACGAAGAGTTAAGATGGTTTTTAGTTCTTCCTTGAATTTTGTTTTAGATATCAAAGAGATGGATTTTGAGGGGAAAAAAGTATCACGGCATTTGGTGTACACCTTCGATGGGAAAAAACTTGCTGTATATAGAGCAGATAAGCAAGTATATCACATTTATCCCCCGGGTCCTGCTGAAGCCTACTGGGGTTTATTTCTATGGACAGTTTACCCGCCAACGGTTAAGCATTTAGAAGCTGGTATAAAAAGGGTTACGAAGGAAGACCCTTCAACGGACATAAAAATGACCTTAACGAAAGAAAAACTCGGTGGTAAGCAAGCATATCTGCTAATGATTTCATCAAAAAGCTCCGGTTCAAAAGTTATACCCATGATTGAGCATAAATATTGGATAGATAGCAAAACTTTGCTACCCTTGAAAGCGGTGCGAATTGATGATACTTGGATGGAGGTTTACAATGTGGAGAAAGCCACGTTAAGGCTTGCCCACTCTGATGGGTTGTTTAAATTTAACCCTCCGAAAGGAGCTAGAGAAGCGGTTACTGTAGAGGAGGTCTTTGAGTAAGTTGCTAAATCTCCTAAAATTAAGTCTTCTTTACCTTCCCTTCGCTATATGTGCCGCTAATCTCCCGAAAGCAAATTTGGAAACGACGATTTCTTCTATTGCTCAGGAAATGGCGAAAATCAAAACCTTGAAGATTCATTTCTTCGTGCAATATTCTCGTTTTAGAGAGAAAAGAGAAGAAGCTCCCAAAAAATATGAATATATCTGGTATTTGAGCGGGAAGAAGATGAGGCTTGATCGTGTAGATGAAGTAACCAAAAGGCACGAAACACTCGGTATCTTTGATGGAGAAAAATACATCATTTCCTACTATTTTCAGGACCTGCCGGCCCAAGCGAGGAAACAAATGGCTAAAACTTATCAAAGAGGAGATATAACCCAAGTGCATATCAATTCATTCAATATGCCCACCTCAGACGAAGGTCTGGGACGGATGGATTTTCCCTTAGCTTATTTTGGCTTAGGGCTTGATTTGGGACTTGCCCAGGGGAGTAAGCTGCTGAATGAAATAATGCCGGATTATAAAGTAAAATTGGTGGGAACCGAGAAAATAGATGAACATCTATGTTATGTTCTAGAGATGCGTAAGGAAGAAATCATAGAGGGTGGAAACACCACTTATCTCGATTGGAAAAGGCTTTGGGTTGACCCTGCCATAGGTTATAGAATCCGCCACCGGGAAGACTATTACAGAGAAAATCTGCCAAGGTTTTGGCTTAGCTGTGATGATTTCAAAGAATACCAAGGGGGTATTTGGCTACCGCATAAAGTAAAGCTCCAGTATCTTCGCTTTGACAAGGAAGCAAATAAAAGCGAGCCCTTTTTGACCGAAATATTAGCTGTTAAAGAAATAGTCGTTAACGAAAGTATACCTGATAGTTTTTTCTCCATTCAAGCACCCATAGGAACGCCCATCTGGGATATGAGGACGAATAGGGTTTACAAGGCAGGTGAAGAGCTCCCTACTGACGAGGATGTGCTCAAAGTAGCGAAAACTGCCAAAGGTTTCCTTGATGGAACGGTTAGCATAAAGGATATAGAAGAAAAGACCTCAAAAGGACAAATAGAAAGTTACTTCTGTGGACCAAATGCGCTTCTTGCGGTTTG
>JBMFMH010000218.1:0-2081 GCA_049970775.1 bacterium
TATTTCTGCGGATTATGAACCCTGCCAATAAACAAGATGTTCCCCGTCTTCCTATCCTGAATGAGGAAAATAAAAGGATGGTCGGCACGGAAGATTATCCTCTTCTCCACCGCCGTCCTCCCCACAACTATCCCCGTCGCCCCTGCCGCCTCCGTCCCCTCCTCATTTACTTCAACATACGCCTGATGATAAACGGAGGTTACATATAAATCCCTCTTCCCAGTTAGCCCCGATAGGTCAGCCTTTGCTGGGTCAAAAGCGCTTTTCATCCCCATCTTCATTAAATCATCCACCATCGCATATTTCCTCTCCATCTTGAACCTGGGAAAATATACCGTTACTTCTCTGCTTTGTAGCATTCCCCTCCATCTATCGAGATTCTCCCAATTCAGTGATTTCTCCAATTTTTCAAGGGAATAGTCCTTGGGCAACAAAACCAGCATTGAGAGCTCTTCACCCTCATAGGGCATTTCCAATATCTGGAGGTCGTCCGTTTCAGCATAATTGAACCTCTGGGGACGAGGCAAGCTCATCATCTTCACCTTTACGCTTTTCTCGGGAGTTATCTTGAAATCAGCATCTGTGGTTTTTCTTTTATCAAAGGGAAAAACCCATAAACCCTTGAAATAAATCGCATTGGTGATAACCAACCTTGTCAGAGAGGTTACGCTTCCCTTTGGCAGCAAATCCTTTATCTTTTCCCTCGTTTTCTCCTCAACCCATTTGTTTATCACCTGACGAGAGCCCTCAGGGTCGCCCCTGAAATCTACATTCGTCGCCTTCCCTCCATAATACTTCCTTATCACGCTTATGTATTCCTTTAAGAAGCTATAACCGCTCTGCACCCAGAGAGCATTAGCCAAAGAAAGCTCGTATTTCTTGCCCGGCTTGTTCATCTCCCGGTAAAGCGCGGAAAAGCCTTGCCTCCTTACATCCCCTGAGGTTGGAAAATGGAAAACCTTGGCAATCTCCTCCGCAGTTTTACCCCTTGCCCCTTCATAGAGCATTGAAAAGGCGCTGGTTATACTGAACGGGGAAAAGAAAATATTATCCTCCTTGTATTTCCCGCTATATAAACGATAGAGCTCTAAGGCAAAACGGTTGTTACCCTCAATTATTGGGGAAAAACTTTGGGAAATTGAGGGTGACATTCCATCCCCTAAAGAGAAAAACACGGGCAGAAGCATAAAAACAAAGAACCTCATCTAAACCACCTCCTTTTTCATTCTTTCAACGAATTCTTTCATATCAATAAGCAAATTCGCCATCTCCAAGAGTTCATCCTCCGTCATACGATGATATTCGTGAGCTATTAAATTCCGAAGGAAAACCAATCTTCTTGCCTTTCCCAATTCCTCCTCTCCGAGTAAACCGCCTTTGTGAAGCAAAAGAAAAACCTCTGCATAAGAGGAGGGAAGACCGAGCCTATGCCGAGAAACCACCTGCTCCCCGATTTCTATTAGGGCATTTGCCCCCTGAAAGCATTCCATAGCAAGGGTATTATAAATCAGATAATCGGATAAGTTCTCGCCTTTGAGTTTTTCAATTCCCTTCAAATGCCTCTCAAAACGCAAAATTGCCTGGAGGAACTTCACTTTAAGATATCCTCCTTTAACCTCCGATATAGCCACTCTTGTTCAAGATAGTCCCTTATGACCCTAAATCTAACCTGCTCAAGATATTCCTCATCCGCAACGAAAAGCTCCTTCCCTTCCTTTAAGACCTCAAATTGAATGTAAAGGGGAAGCCTATGAAATAGAACCAAGTCAATCCTCTCCGAGTAAAGACTTCCTATCTCGCCCTCCGTTTCAGGGTCAATTTCCTTCAATATCACCGCTATATCAATATCGGATAAAGGCTTGGCTTCCCCCCTCGCTTGCGAGCCGAAGAGATAAACCGCCAGGACCTTCGGGTGATTTCTTAACTCCGCTAAAATTTTCTCCAAATCCTTGTCCATTGGTTCAATTATACTAAGAATTAACCTTTTTGTTAAATTTTGGGGTATTGTTTCGTAATTCAAAAAGAGAGGAAAATAGCTTGTGTTCCTCCCTATTTACTACCAACAAATGGAGCGATAAAGG
>JBMFMH010000219.1:0-2052 GCA_049970775.1 bacterium
AATTCCCCTTATTTATGGCCAAGGGAAGAAGGGCGGCGGGACCCTTGTAAGGGAGGAAATGGCGGTCCAAATTATCGCCATCGTGAACTCGCCCAATATCATCCCCAAAAAAAGCGGACGCCCCCTAGCGAAAAGCTTCATCCCTCCATAACGGGTGATGAACCCCTTTATTATCCAAGCGATGAAAACGGGGAACCAGAAGACAATCATCGTCCAGGAAGCGCAGAGAGCATACCCTAAGGGGTGAAGCGGCCACCAAAAATAGCGGAACCTCATAAAGGCGAGGAATAATGTGAACAATGCTCCTACGCCGAAGAAAACAGGAGCTCGCCAATCGTGGGAGATATGCGATTCTATCGCCGGCGCATGGTCCTGAAATGCCCATAGGCAGTTCCCCTGATATACATACTCGTAAAGGGTAATGCCACCATACTTATAGGGAATCATTAGATGGAAGATTATCCCCACGCCTAAAGCCACCAAAATAGCGAGGGAGAAAACGGGAAGAAATTGCCTCCTCTTTATCCCTACTCCATCCCCAAGTTTTAAACCATCAAGGAAAGCGGTCAAAAGTAGCCCCCTTTGGTCACGGGTGAAAACAGCGTCAAGGAAGGCAAGTGTGGTGAGGTTTTGCGCTCCTAACGTGCTTTTTGAGCTGAAAATAGCGTAGAGGTCAATTGGGCGAAAGGAGGTTTCCGTCATCAGCATTCCTGCCTCCGCCGTGCTCCTTGCCATAACAATCGCAACGATGAAAAAGTAAACGAAGAACTCCATCACCGCAAGCCAAATGGATAATCCCGCAACATAAGCCCAGCCGACGATAAGGAAGAAGGAGATGATTAATCCCCAAAAAGCAACGCTGTAAGGGAGAAGCTCATTTGAATCATCAATCGCTTTCTTCCCAATGGCGTTCTTGAGAACCCGTTTGAAATAGGGAATGCTTATGTAAAAAAGATAAAAGGACAAGACGATATAGGCACCAGCAACTTGGTATCCTATGAAAAGATGAGTGGGATAAAGGGGCATATTGTCCATCGTCATTCCGAGGGATGAGGCGATTACATCCTGCAAGCGGGAGAAGGCAAAGAAAAACCAGAGGCTGAAGAGGAGCTCGGTAGGGAGGAAATAGAAGAAGCCGATAGCAGCAAAGGAGCAATAAATGGGCGTATAAAATATGTCTGACCAAGGACGGGTAGTGAAATGTTGATTTAAGTTATATTGAAGAGGAATCTCGGGCAAGGAGGGGAGGAATTTTTGTATGCCGTTATAGGTAAAGATGAGGGAAGGAATGGCAAATCCTATCCAGGTGAGACGATTGGAGAGAAAAGCACCCGTTTCCTCGTCCCTAGCGAGCTCAAGGGGAAGCTGAATGAGGGGGAAAGAGAGCTTCTCGTTATCAACCCACTGCCGGCGAAGAAGAGTGGCAAGGCAAAGGAGGGCAAAATATACGAGGAGAACCAAGACAATCCAGGAGAGAAGAGGGATTTCCCATTTCCCCATCCAATGCTCCCACCTCCACCAAGAAAGAGTTCCTTCATAGAATTCCTTTGCCACTTGCTGTTGAGAGCCATCTGAAGGGTCCCAGGGAACGAGCCATTTTTTAATGTGGGGGAAAAACAGCTTCTCCCATTTATTGGGCACATTGGCGTAGTAATTTTCCGAGACCAAAAGGGGGATGAGCTTTTCCAGCAAACCACGAGAGGCAATCATTGTTCCCACAAGCATCATTGAATAGATTATGAGCATCTCCTGGGGAGTAAGGTGAAATCTTTTGGAGATTTTTCCTCCCAACTTATTGCTCAGGAGGACTATAGTGAACATACCGATAACTACGGGCGGGAATTGGAGAATGCCGATTTGGATATATTTCGTTACCAACTCGGCGAAGCAAACTGTAGCAACGCAGAGAATAACGCAGATTACCCCTATGAACAAGCTGCGGAAGCTCATAATTAAAAATCTATTCTCTGAATTGAGCTTGAGCAAGGATTTTTAGTGTGGAATTTTCTTCTTCGCTCCTCACAATTCCCCTTCCTTGAAGGGGTGCCGAGC
>JBMFMH010000220.1:0-2052 GCA_049970775.1 bacterium
TTGAGGAATCTGTGGCTGGGTTTGAGGAATCTGTGGCTGAGCTTGAGGAACCTGCTGGGGCAATGCCTTCAGTGCCTCCTGCGCCCTTTGTATCGCCTCCTCTGGAGATATTATCCCTTGAATAGCGGAGGAGATAAACCTCGCCACAACTTGATTCTCGCTCGCATAAGAACGGAACGATGGGCAAGGCACCCCATAGGTGAGCGCCAAAGCCTCTATGTCCCTGTTGTCCCTCTTCTGAAGATGCCAAACAAGCTTGAGAAAAGCTTTCCCTTCTTTCGCCAGCGGAGAATTAGCCAGGAGGGCTATCCCCTTTATCTTCCCCAATGACACTGCCGGCTTCTTCTCCAAGTCATATATGTCCTGGGAAGGGGGAATTAATGCCACTTCTACTCCCGCTGGAAGCTCGTCCCCCCAAACAACAGCAAATGCGCTCCCACCTCCTTTCACCGCCTGCTTCGCCTCTTCCTCACCACCCTCGTAAGAGAGGGGGTCCAATAAATCTTCCTTAGCGAGGGTGGAAAGGGCTATGAGGGCTCGCCTTGAGGCATCGCTGAAGCTCGGCTTATCCTGCGAATAGGAGCTCCCTCCATAAATGGCGGAGAAAAGCTCAAAGTTCTCCAGAAGATTGTCTCCTCTCATTGGGAGGAATAAGGGATAACGCACACCTCTTGCCTTCAAAAGGCGCATCATCTTCGCCCATTCCTCAAAGGTAGCGGGCGCTCTTGGAGGAATGCCCTTCTCCAAAAGAAGGGAGGTGTTTATGAGGAGCACCTTGCCCTTCCCTCCCAAAGGAAGGGCATAGAGGTTTCCACCTTGAACGAATGCAGAAGCAAGAGAAGAGGAGCTGGGGAGAATGTCTTGCAGCGGTTGAAGCTTTCCCTGCTGAACCATACTGGCTATCTCGCCTGCTGTCCCTACATAGAGGTCGCAATCGCTTTGGGGAGAAACGAACTGAACATCTATTCCTAAGGCGTCCCTTAGGATGTTGGCTGCGTCGCTCAATACGCCGTAATCCACGAGGTCCTCAGGCAATACCGCTATCCTCAAAGCAGTAGGTGGGGAAGGTGTCGTGGGCGGGGAAGTGGTAGAAACCTCGCTGGGAGCTTTCGTTTCGGGAGTGGTGGGAGGTGTCTTGGCGAATCTCTCTACACATCCCATTAAATCCAAAAGCAGGATAAAGGTGAAGAAGTAAAGAATGATTCTCATCGCCCTCATTTCATTTCACCTCTTTCTTAAATCTTTCCAATAGGTTCAATGTTATGGCATCATCGGGATATTTTTTAACCGCCTTCTCCAATACCTCCACAGCTTCCTTTATCTTCCCCTGATTGCGAAGGGAATGAGCGAACATCCGCCACACATAAGGAGGTGGAGAATATTCGGTGCAGGCTTTCCTATAGTATTCTTCCGCTTTCTTATAATCCTTTCTTTTCAGATAGAAAAGACCTATGTCGCTATACGCTTCCCAGGAAGGTGCTTTTTTGACCGCTTCCTCAAGCCAGCTTTTCGCTTCCTCTTCCCTCCCTAAGCTATCAGCTAGCCAAGCGGATGTTAGGTAGGCTTCAACGAAGGAAGGGTCTAAGGTAACGATTAACCTGTTGAGCTTTATGCAATATTCATATTCCCCTTGATGCCAGCAGTCGTCGCTTCTTTCCCAGAGATAATCAACGAGCTTGTCCCTTACATTAAGGAGGGGCTGCTTCATCTCCTTTGTTTGGAAGATGAAGAAAATAGCAAGCCAGAGAGCACCTCCTCCTGCAAGGCAGAGGAAGGTGATATTCCCATTTTTCATTGATTTCTCGCCTCACTTTCCAATACTATGCAAATATTTTAACAGAAAATTTAGAGAATTTGAAGCACTTGTATAGTTCCATAACATATTAGACACGATAAGAAGGTTATGATATTGGCGTTTAATCATAAACTCAAGAGGGGAAGAATTTCTCGCAGCGTCCTGTGAAACCTCTCCACATAACTTGTTCTCTTGCGGTCTTCTCGGAAAAGTGTAGAAATGTATAATTTTTGGTTTTGTTGCTGGTATGGGAAAAA
>JBMFMH010000221.1:0-2029 GCA_049970775.1 bacterium
AACAAAGCCAAGAGATGATAATTCTATTGCCTGGAAAAACATTTATCGTTTAAACTTTTGTATTGTGAGGTGATTTAAATGCCGATGCCAATGATTGAGATAGCCCAATACAAAATCTCCAAGCTGGTCTGCGGGACCAATAGCTTTCTCGGTTTCTCCCATTTCTCCTATGCCAGGGATACTTTTCTGAAGCGCTACTTCTCGGTTGAAAGGATAGCCGAGGTTATGAAAATATGTTTGGAGAAGGGAATAAATGCTTTCGTTGGTCCCGCCGACCCTAAACTCGCCGAGGCAAGGAAGCTGGTTGAGGATGAGGTAGGGCAGAGGATGATTTGGATATCCACCACTTACGGACACAGGGAAAAGGAAAAGCAAGCCGAGGAGATAAAATGGCTCTCAAAACAGAAAGCTGAGATATGCCTCATTCACGCTTCTTATACGGATAGCCATTTAATCAGCGGAGAAAACAAAATAGAGGGCATAGAAGACCTTCTTTCTTTAATCAGAGAGGGAGGTATGATTCCCGGCTTATCCACTCATCGTCCCGATACCCTCCCATCCGCTGAGGCAGCTGGATACGATGTTGCCTGTTATATTCTTCCCTTAAATGTCATCGGTTTCCTCTGCGCTGTTGAGACGAATTGGCAGGCGGAGATAATTCGCAGAACGCCTAAGCCTGTCATAATAATAAAGCCACTCGCTGCGGGTAGAGTTATGCCATATGAGGCGCTTTATTATGTGCTCGCCAACACGAAACCCAATGACCCTATCGCTATCGGATTTATGAATAAGGAAGAAGTAGAGGAAGATGTGAGCATAACGGAGATGATTCTCTCCGGCAAAGGCGAGATGAAGCTACTCTATTCACCGAGTAAATCCCTGCTGGAGGGTGAAAAATGAAGATAACGATTATAGGAGCAGGAAGGGTTGGCTCATCCTTAGCCTTCGCCCTTCAGATGAGGGGAATAGGGAGGGAGATAGTGCTAATAGATTTAAGGGAAGAGCTGGCTAAAGGCGAGGCTGAGGATTTAATGCAGGGAAGTCCCTCCGCTTTCCCCCAATTGTTCTACTGGGAAGAGGAGAAGGCAAGGGAGGCGGATATATTCGTTGTTACAGCAGGAGCAAGAAGAGAGCCGAACGAGAGCCGGCTTTCTCTCATAAAGAAGAACCTCAGTATTTTCAGGGAAGTCCTCTCCAAGTTAAAGAAATGGAAAAAGGAGAGCTCCTTCTTGCTTGTTATCTCCAATCCTGTGGATGTCCTCACTTATTTCGCCCACAAAGAGAGCGATTTTCCCCCGGAGAAAATCATCGGCTTAGGAACTTTGCTTGATACTCTTCGCTTAAGGGCGTATCTTTCTTTTATTTTAGGGGTTGACCCAAGGGATATAAAGGCGATGGTTTTAGGAGAACACGGCGACTCAATGGTTTTCCCCTTCAGCATAGCGAGCGTGGGAGGGATTCCTCTTTTATCTTATCCCGGTGTAGGGTTTGGGATGCTGGAAGAGATAAAGGAGAAGGTTAGGAAAGCAGGGGCGGAGATGATAAGGTTGAAGGGAGGAGCGGGGACAGCTGTAGCGCTTGCGGGATTGAAAGTAATTGAGGCGATAGTCGGAGATGCTTGTTCCATTCTTCCCTTGTCCATTTATCTTGAGGGGCAAATGGGTCTGCGAGATGTCTGTTTATCCTTGCCCTGTGTAGTAGGCAAGGGAGGAATAGAGAGAGTAATAGAACCTCCTTTAACGGCGGAGGAGAAAGAAGCTTTTCTCCTATCCTACGAAACCCTACGGCAAGCAATATCTATTGTGGAGAAACAAGAAGGTGGGCACTGTTGAATAATTCCGAAAAAGAAGGAAATAGCCCTTTATTTCTCACTATCAACTGCTAACAAAAGGGAAAAACTTGAAGTCTATACTTTTCAAATAATATTCTTCCTTTATGCAAACTGAGATTTATTCTTGCTTTACAGAGCATTAAGAAAATATGTTTTTACGAGTTATTCATCCATTGGAAAAATTTGATTTTCAAGAAA
>JBMFMH010000222.1:0-2013 GCA_049970775.1 bacterium
ATGCCTCGTAAGTTCAAGGAAAGAGCTAAGAAGGTGGGGCTTCCGCCAGGAAGCCTCGTTTATCTGGGAGAGAGAAAAGAAGAGACCAAGATAAAGGTCGTTCGCTACGATAAGGAGAATTTTCAAGAGGAGGTTTTGGAGGGTTCCCCCGATTGCTCCTCCTTAAAAGACGCCAAAACACCCACTTGGGTTGATATCGTTGGCATTCAAGATGTTGAGATTGTTGATAAAATTGGGAAATGCCTTGAGCTTCACCCCCTCGTTTTAGAGGATATCCTCGCTACCGACCAGCGCCCCAAAATAGAGCAATTTGAAAATTACCTCTTCACTACTTTCAAGGTCTTCCATCTGAGAAAGAAGGGTGAGGATTTGGAACCGGAACAGATAAGCCTCATCCTCTTCCCCAATCTCCTCGTCTCCTTTCGGGAAATTGATAGCGAGCTCTTTAACCCAATTAAAAGGCGCCTATCAAACGAGAAGGATATTATCCGCTCCTCTGGAGTGGATTATCTCCTCTACGCTTTGCTGGACACAGTGATAGATAATTACTTCATCGTTGTTGATAAGTTGGGAGAGGGATTGGAATCCTTAGAGGAAAAGGCGATAACCTCTCCCGTCCCCCAAACCATTCAATCAATACACCAGCTGAGAAGAAAGATTCTGCTTCTGCGAGAGCATCTTTGGGCATTGAGGGAAGTGATTACACACCTGGAAAGGGGCTATTCCCCGTTGATAAATCCCTCCCTGCAGATATATTTCCGTGATATTTTAGACCATATCTTTAACCTTATGGAGACAACCGAGACAACAAGGGAGATTCTCGCCAGCATATTGGATATCTATCTTTCAAGCGTGAGCAACCGCTTGAACGAAGTTATGAAAGTCCTCACCGTCATAGCGACGATTTTTATGCCCCTCACATTTATAGTCGGAGTCTATGGAATGAATCTTAAGTATATGCCGGAGATAAATTGGAAATGGACTTACCCCGTTATCTGGGCGGTTATGCTCATAACCGCTGGAGCTATGTATTATTATTTCAAGCGTAAAGGCTGGCTCTGAAAGCGGGCGTTTCCGCCTTTTAAAATGAGAAAATTTGCTCACCTTTTAATCCCTTTCCTCATCGCTATTTTTCTCGCCTTCCTTGATAGATTCCTCTTCACTGCAATCAGGGAGGAAAGAATCTCCCTCTTCTCTTCTCATCTACTCCTCCTCAGGGCATTTGAGGGCTTAATCGTCGCTTCAACTCTGGCGATATTGGCGTTGACCTTCATCCTTTTTAAAATCGGAAGCAAGAAGGAAATCTTTACTTTTGCCCTTTCCTCTTGGCTTATCATTTTCCCTTTTCCACCAATAGTATCCCGCCTCTTCGTCTATCTCTCCCCAAGCGGAGGCAGCTTCCCTCCCCATCTAATCAGCTATGCCATCCTCCTTCAACCCTATTTTGCTTTCTTCTTAAGCGGTATTATGGGAAGCCTCGTTTTAGCTTGGAGCGATGCTTTCAAAAGATGGCTTTGGGGAGGGCTGATTGGATTTCTTTCCTTCTACTATTTCTCGCTCAGCGACTACATTCACATATTTGAGAAAGGATTGGATTCAATGAGCCTGCTAATCGCCACCTTTTTCTCCCTCTCCACGGGATTGGGGGGATTGATAGGAGGCTTCATCTCCGATAAGCTAGCTGAAAAATTTAGGAAAAGATGTCAGGGTTTTGTTGAATAATCCCCTAAAAGAGGAAAAGCAAAACAAGATTTATGCAGGCTTTACAGAAATTGAAGATAATATGTTTTTAAATGTTTTATTCAACAAAGCCGTTTTTGGGGAATTTTCTTTCTAAATTCCCCTCTATAGATGGGTGCCACCCATAGGCTGGCGGGGTGTTCTGATAACTACCCCGCCTCGCTTCGCTCGGCACCCCTTCAAAGAAGGGGAATTTGGGTGATATTCCCCTCTTTCAGAGGGGTGCCCCGTAGGGGCGGGGTGTTCCTTCCGTCATTGCGAGGAGCGTAGCGA
>JBMFMH010000223.1:0-1952 GCA_049970775.1 bacterium
AGCCACAGGCGTTGTGCTCGCCGAGCCCAACCTCGTAAGCGAGGCGAATGAGATGCTCATCTCCCCTCAGGGTCAACTGCATATCCCAGCCACGCACATCTATTCCCCTGATTTTGAATAGGCGGGAGCGGAAGGGAGGCTTTGCTTCTATCTCAATTTCTCCCTTTGGAAGCCAGAGGGCTTCCGCTTTGTTGAGGAGGTTTTCCTTTAGCAGTTTAGGGAAGATGTCCTCTTCTGGGGAGACGAAGATTTTGCGCAGCTTGTCTCCGTCTTTGATTCCTGTGGAAATGGAGATGGGGGATAGGGTATTGAAATGGGAAGGGGAGGCAAGGGGAGGTGTTTTAAAGGAGGCGACTTTGAGGACTTCTAATTTGTAGGGACCGAGGCGAGGGGAGGAATGGAGGAGTTCATCAGCGAGGAGCTGGCAAATCAGGGGGATGGGTGAGGAGATGAACCAGTTGACCTCTCCTTTTATGAGCAATCCTTTCTTTGTTGTCTTTTTATTTGCGGGGTAGAGGAGGGAGAAGGTGAAGGGTTTGTAGCGTTTGTTATCGGCGGTTGTTCCTTCTTGATGGAGCCATTGAGCGAAGTCGGAGGATTGGGAGCGAAGGAGGGAATAGATTAAACCCCTCAGCCAATCCAAGTAGTTCCAGGGGATTAATATTTCCTCTGGGACGGAAAAGACGATTAATAGTCTCATTTTAAAGATATTGTAAAAGATTTTTGGAAGCGAAGCAATCTACCCTTCCGTCATTGAAAGGGGTGGCAGGCGATAGCCTGACGGGGTATTATCTTCTTCCGCGCCGTCAAAGAGGAATTGAGAAGCGGGAACGAGGATTTCCTCCCCCTTGAAATCCTCACCAACAAATCCCAAATCCCTCCATTCCTTCACCTGCTTGGGAAAATTCGGATGCTGTAAAATCCTCTCAATTACCTCCATCCCTCCTTCCCTTTCCCCAATCCTATCCAAACTAATCACATAATTGCTATTCAAAACGAACTTCGGCTTATTCCAAATCCTCACCAGCTCGTCCTCAAACTGGCTGATGAAATCTATTATCTTATAAGCTATCTCCTTCAAAATCTGCAGCTGGTCTATCCTCTCCTTCGGCCATTCCGCTTCCTCGTGGAAATAGTATTGATATAACCAGAGCTTGAACTGCTCCCGGAGAAATTCCCTCGCATTTTTATTTATGAAATAGTCAACCTCCGATTGCCTCTCAAATGTTGAGAAAGCCCTTTCCAAAGTCTCCTCATCTATTTTGATATTCCTTTTCCTCAACTCCCTTTTTATCTCATCAAAATCGGTTTTCGTTCCTCGTTCGGAATAGTGGACCTCAAAAACGATTGTCCCCTCCTCCTTTAAATCCTTGAATTTATAGACAAGGCTCTTCTTCTCGTTCGCCTTCTTATACTCAAGCTTTGAGACATCAAAGAAGAACCTCCAATTCTTCCCATCCTCCTCAAATTCTACTTCGAGATTGCGCAAAATTCTATCCGTCTTTACATAATAAAGCATATGGGTTTTCCAGAAGAGGACTACATCTTTCTCATCGGTATAGACCCTCTCGTAAACGCTGCTATGGAAAGGGGTGCGGTTAAAGTAAATTGAGCCTTCGGGAGTGAAGTATCGGCTGAAGAATGAGTAGAGCTTATCAAAGAGCTCCTCACGGAATTTGGGATAGAGCTTTAGCCTTTCCTCAATATCATTTTTCAAGATTTTCTCTATTTGGGAATAGTATTTTGATTTGATGCGCATCAGATTGACGAAGCCACCTTCCCCCTCAATTTTCGCCCCGATAAAGAGGTCTTGGAGGGCTTTGTAGAATCTTTGCTCTTTCGTCTCCTTCGGAGGCATATCATTAATAAATATAGAGGGATTAAGATAAAATGTAAAGGCTGGGAGCTAACTTTCTCGTATAACAAAAAGTTTCTGAATACCCCGCCTCGCT
>JBMFMH010000224.1:0-1938 GCA_049970775.1 bacterium
CATCCATCTTAGTTAGAAGTTCCATTATTTTTTCGTCGCTTTTCTTCCTATCCTCGTCCATCTTCGCCAATAGCGCCTCGGTTTTCTCCCTGCTTTCCCTCGTCCGCTCGTCCATTCTCTCCAGCATCGCCTTAGTTCTTTCGTCAATCCTTTCCAACATCTCTTTTGTGGATTGGTCTATCCTCGCCAAAATCTCCTTAGCCCTTCTATCCTCCCTTTCTATCGTTTCGTTCGTTTCACGGGTCAACACCCGTGCCCAATAGAAATTCAAAAGGGCTAAAATAATGCCCAAAATTGCCAAAGCTAAAGCAATTGCATCAGCCATCCCTCTCACCCTTCAATCACTATCTCATAATCCTCAATAACGGGATTGGCTAGCATCTTCTCACACATCTCCTTTATCCTCTCTTCTGATGGATTTTTAACCTCCATCTCTATCAGCTTGCCAATCCTTACATTCTCCACCTCGTTAAAGCCGAGATTACGCAGGGCGCGCAAAACCACCTGCCCTTGAACATCTAAAACTCCTTCTTTCAAACGGATGAAAATCTTCGCTTTCATTCTATTCCTGCCCTCCTGAAGATATCATCAATCCATCTCAAATGCTCTTTGAGGTCAAAACATTTTTCTATTTCCTGGGAAGAAAGCAAATTTCGGACATTCTCATCTTCATTAGCGACCTCGCTAAGCCTTCTCCCTTCCTCCATAGCCCTAAAGGAAAGCTGTTGAACGAGCTGGTAAGCCTCATCTCTCGTCAGTCCCTTGTCTATTAACCGAAGCATCAGGCTCTCCGAACCCCAGGTCTCAAGGGTTTTCTCTATATTTTCCTTCATCTTCCCCTCGTTCACAACGAGCCCGCCGAGAACACCCTTGAATTTGACTATTATGTAGTGACTAAGGGTGGTAGCTTGAGGGAAGATTATCCGCTCACCAGCGGAGTTCGTCAAATCCCGCTCCCCCCAGAGGGGGATGTTTTCCAAAGCAGGTAGTAGATATCCTCTTATCACCCTCGCCAGGCTACAGATTCGCTCGCAGATGATGGGGTTTTTCTTATGGGGCATAGCGGAGGAACCCCTTTGCCTTCTCCCGAAAGGTTCCTGTAATTCCTCAATCCCGCTTCTTTGTAGGTTCCTTATCTCCGTGGCGAATTTCTCAAGTGAGGATGAAGTTATGCTTAAAGCGAAGATGAAATGGGCATGCCTATCCCTTTGGAGAATTTGGGTGGAAACGGGAGCAGGTTTAAGCCCGAGTTCCGCCAAAGCTATTTCCTCAATTTGGGGCGATGAATTTCCAAACACTCCTACCGCCCCCGATATCTTTCCAAAGGATATTACCTCCTTCGCTTCCTCCAGCCTCTCAAGGTTTCTCTTCATTTCGCTGAACCAGAGGGCGAATTTAAATCCCAAAGTAATCGGCTCGGCGAACATCCCATGCGTCCTGCCCATCATAGGCGTTAGCTTATGCTCAACTGCTCTGCTCCGCAGGATTTCAAGCAGGGAGACGAGCTCTTCAATTATCACCTCAGCGGATTCCTTGAGGAGGAGGGAAAGGGCTGTATCAACTACATCGTAGGAGGTAGCACCGTAATGAAAGAAGCGTTTGGCATCCTTGGAGAGGTTTTCGGTAGCCGCTTTAACGAAGGCGATTACATCGTGTCCGACCTCTTCTTCTATTTCCTTCATTCTCTTGATGTCCACCTTCGCTTGGGCAACCTCATCAACTACTGATGAAGGAACCTTTCCAAGCTTTGCCCAAGCCCTTAAAATGGCGGTTTCCACCTGGAGCCATTTTTGGATTTTATATTCCTCGCTCCAGATTTTATCCATTGGAGGAAGCGTGTATCTATCTATCATAACGATATAAATAATACCGTGTCTTGAGGGGCAAGGTCAAGGAGATGTATAATTCCATAGATTTTGTTTCATAAATCCTAAAAAA
>JBMFMH010000225.1:0-1915 GCA_049970775.1 bacterium
GGGTCAATGATGACGACCTTATCAGCGGAAAAGCCGACTACGACTATGAAGTGGTCGGGAGGGATGAAAGCAATGGCGAGCTTTTTTGATTTCCTCAATTCATCCAGAGTGATATCCACGCCCTCAGCCTTCAAGCCAAGAGCTTCCGCTGCCCTTTTTAAGCCAGCCAAAGAGGTGAAGCCCTTCTCATCCGTTCCCGCAAGCTGGGCAATCTCCTTTGAGCTCGTCTTAATCCCCAAAATCCCACAAACCGCAAGAAGCGCATTTGGTCCACAATAATAACCTTCTCTTTGCCCTGTTTTGGTGTACCCATCCAACTGCTTAATGCTACATTTCCCTTGCAGGAAGTCATAAGCCACCCTCGCAATTTTTAATACATCTTCATCCGTGGGATTTCTTTGCCCCGCTTTGTAGGACCTACCTGTTCGTAAGTCAAAAATCGGTGTTCCCTCCGGGAAGGAGGGGACGAAGAGGCTATCCTGTATTCCTTTATTAAACTCCATATTTTTGATCGTGATGCTATGTTTCCTAATGGGGACATTCTTGCCGTAGAAGGCTGTGCTTGAGTATACTTTTAACTCTATCTTGGTAGGCAAGTATAACTGAGAGGGAATCCGTAGGAAATCTTCCCAAACGAGCTCGCTTCCTATCTCATTTTGAGGCGAATAATCTGTTCGTCTTATCGGTCTATAACCAATGGATGGGTCGATCCAATATTTCTTTCTTTCTGTCCAACGGATTTTCTTTCCTTTCTCATCAACGAACTCCGATTCGCGCTCCATTTCAACAACATAGCAGCTCCTTTCGCCGATTTTCTCTATACCGAGAAATCTCAAATTGAACTCTTTGAGCTCGTCGCTAAGCCACTTCCCACCACCGTTCGTCCAGTAGCCCAAATAGAGCAAAGGGGTTGATGTATATCCTGTTTTCTCCTTCTCAATTTGCACCTGCAGTAAATCACCGGGCTTCCTACCTGTGGAAAGATAGGCTTTATTTGAGGGTGATTTTTCAACATAGAAATACCGATAGCATACCTTACCATCAAAGACCTCTAAAGGCTTGAATTTACCATCGTTAGGGTCTTTAAAATCGCAGCGCAGCTTATCACCTTTCATATACCAAATATACTCTCGTGTATAAAGTTGATGGTTTTGCTCCTTTGGGAGGACCATTTTTCTTCCGAATTTCTTTTCCAAGTATTCAAATTCTTTCCTTTGATATACCCTATCCAGCCATATTTCCTCCTTGTAGTCCAATCTTATATCTTGAAGCGATTTCTTGAAGAGCTGTTCAGAATTTTTAATGCCCTGAACGATTTCGCTTAATACTTTTTCGTCTTTACTGGGGAGACGAGATAGGGAGGCAGTAGTTGGAAGAAATACCAATATAACGGATAGAGAGAGGAAAAGGATACAAGGCTTGAGTTTAAGGGTATAGACCGCAACCTTTATCTGTGTAATTGGCGCCAGGTTCATGATAACCTCCACTTTGGCAATTTAGTCCAACATAAGTCCACACTTCTCCACATATTAAACTTGCAAAATCTGAGCAAGAAGCAGGCCAAATGGAGATACTGCAAACATAATGGTTAACTGGCTTAACCTCGTAACTTTTGTTCAATATGGAATCGTTCAGGCAAGGCTGTCCGCAATTGTGAACCTTATCACACATTTTCCACAAGCCTCCTTTGGTTTCCTCCATTTGAGCTGGGGAGAGCTCAATGGTTTGTCCATAGGCTTGCAGGCTCAGGATAGCCCCCAGCATATTAAATCGCCTCTTCAGGGTTTGCTTAAAAGCAGTGCTTTTCCATCCCATACCTCATCAAGGGCGTAGAGAGGGACGGCGCCGAGCATCGTTGGCGGGTCAATGATGACGACCTTATCAGCGGAAAAGCCGACCACGACTATGAAGTGGT
>JBMFMH010000226.1:0-1881 GCA_049970775.1 bacterium
GCCATTTAGAGCCCCAAATGTTTTTTGAAAGAATTCAAAAGAAGCTGAAATAAATCCACCTCCCCCGCTTGAGCAGGGAAGAGAGGAGGTGGTTGTAATTCCCAATCTCTCCGAGTTTTGGAAAAGGGAAAAGACATTTTCATAAGGGGCGAATTCACTTTGATAATGGGATTTTTTATCCGCATTTCGCTTGAAGGCTTTTCTGGTTCATTTACATTTGAAATCCATTTATTGCTGAATCGTTTTGCTGAAGGAAAGACGGAGGGGGCAAGAAAAGGAAGCGAAACCGATTTTTTAAGAAAAGATAAATGGTTGATTTTCAAAACAGTAGACTCTTTGAATTGGAACTCTCCCTTAATTCTTTTAATCACACCAAGCAACCTCCAATCTTCAAGGCTGTCTTTTCTCTTCTGTCTTTTTAAAGGAGGAAGTATAGGCTTTTGCCTTTTCGATCTCTTCAAGATTGCCCCGTTTAGCAGGGCGAGTCGCAATATCTTACTTATAAAGCTCCTCATCTATTATCTCCCGGGAAAGGAAAAGAATTTCCCAAAGGCTTGTAAGGGATATATCAAGTTCCTCAGGATGTCTACCAGTTAAAAGAAGGCAACTCATAACAATCTCCCTCCAAAGCTTTCCCCACTTGAAAGAAAAAAATCGTTCTCTGCCTCCACCATTCCGCAAAGCTCAAGTGTTTTCTCCAAGAGGATGAAAATAAGAGCGCCAGTATGCAATGACATCTCAACGAGCTGTTGAAAGGATAGCTTAGGCTCCACGAGGGAGGCTTCCACCCAGAGACAGGCTATAGCGAGGTCGGAGGGTAGCTCTACCTCTTCTCCCGTTGAAAGCTTGAAGTTCTTCAATCCTGCGGAATAGAGGCGAGTCATCTGAAACAATTTAGCTATATCAGCGGCGCTTCTTAGCTCCTTTAGCTTAAACCTTTCCCCTTCGTAGAAAACCTCTGCTTCCTTTGTCTCTCTTTGAGCAAATCTCTTCATCATTCTCACCTCACAAACTTAGGAAATCGTTGGGCTTCCCAATCCTTGAAGAACGAGTTCCTCCCTCAATATCTCCTGCATATCAAGCGAGGCGCCGACGGGAATCGCATTTCCAGAGAAGCTCCAGCTTCCCGGCGTTCCTCCCGGTATGGTGATTTGACACTGAACCGCAAGGGGGGAAACCTCGTTGGCTTGACTGAGCAGGGTTGGGAAAATGGGAGATGATTCAAGCAGTTTTAAAAGCCTTATCCTCCATCCTTTCCTGTTCACGGCGAAAAGAGACCATTCGTCCTTTATAGCCGATACATTGAGAACCTCGCTTTCAAGCTCAATTACTGCTTTTTCATAGAGAGCCACGATGTTGTTCGTTCCAGCTTGGAGGATTGTTACATCCTTTCCCAATAATCTAAGTGGCATAAGTGAACACCTCCTAAGTCAAATAGAAAACCTCATACTCAATATTCATTCCCCTTTTAGAGGGAGAGTTGAGGGAAAGAGGCGATATTTTCCCGCATTTCCCCCAAAAGATTGCTTCCGGCTTATTCTCCTCAAGGAAATCGCAAATCGCCTCGCAATAATCCAAAATAAGAGAATCATCTTTACCCTCCTCCCGCAAAATGAGGAACAGATTGAAAACCCCTTTCATAATCTTTTTCTTTGGTGAGGAGAACTCCTCGGCTCTTCCCAGCTCCCTGAAGAGGACGCAAAGGGAAGGAAAGATATCCTTCGGAATGGGGACGAGGGAGAATCTTTTAATAGGTTGAAGCCCCCTTGCGATGAGGAAAGGGTTAAGTCCTTGTTTCAATAAATCGTAAACCTCAAATAAAATGCTCTTCATATCCTCTCTATAAAATAGAGAACTTTTCTCCCCTCCCTGCTTACCCAT
>JBMFMH010000227.1:0-1867 GCA_049970775.1 bacterium
ATTTTTTCCCATACCAGCAACAAAGCCTAAATAAGTTATTCGCTCTCTTTCACTACATAACCTTATGGGTGATAGAAGATTTCCTAAAGCTACACGAGAAGATGGTGGTAATAGGCTATGAGAGGTTCGCCAGCTATGTCCAAACCCTCAGAGGAATGATTTACTATTGGGAAGGTAATAAGGGAAAGGCGGAGGAGTTGTTGGGGAAGCTATCGCTTCCCTACAAGAGCCCGAGGCGGTATGATAAATATTAAATATCATCCCGTAGAGAAGGAAAGGTTAAGATGGCGAAAATTACAATCCTCGATGGGGCTCGCTCCATCGGCGGCTCTAAAATTCATCTCCAAGTGGGAGAAACAGGGGTTTTCTTGGACTTCGGGATGAATTACAAAAGATGGGGTCTATACTATGAGGAGTATCTGGGACCACGCACTGGAAGGGGAATCAATGACCCCCTTATCCTCAAAATCATACCACCTCTCAAGAACTTCTACAGGGAAGACCTCTTCCCAGGAGATTTTGACTATTCGGCTTTAAAAATAGAGCTTCCCGTGAATGCGATTTTCCTCAGCCACGCTCACACCGACCATTGCGGACACATCGGGCTTGTGCGGGAAGATATCCCTATCTATTGCTCTCCCCTGACTGCTGTGATAATGAAGGCTATGCAGGACACAAACAAAAGCGGTCTTTTCGGCGAGATGGTTTATATGACAAGGAGAAAGCTCAAAGAGGATGACGAGAGGATAATAACGACGGGAAGGAAAAAAGGGGAAAACAAGAAGATTGGTAAGAAAGTCCTCCTTTTAGGGGATAAGAACGAGGCGATGGATGAGTTTTGGAATAGGTCTCCTTACGCTGAAAGCACCCCTTTTGAAATGCGTCCCTTAGAGAAAGCGGAAAAGGAAATCAACAATATTGAATTTCGCTTCTTCCCTGTTGACCATTCCATCCTTGGCGCTTGTGCTTTCGCCTTCTTAGCTGATTCCGGCTGGGTTGTCTATACGGGGGACCTCCGCCTTCACGGGAAAAATGGAGACTTCACCGAGGAGTTCATTGAAGAAGCCAGCTCCCTCAAACCCCTTGCCCTCATCATAGAGGGCACCCATCTGGAAGATGAATCTTCCGAGCGAGTTAGCGAGGAAGAAGTTTATCTGAACTGTCTGAGGGAAGTTAGGAAAGCGGAGGGCAAGCTCGTTGTCGCCGATTTCGCTCCCCGAAATTTAGAGCGTCTCATCTCCTTTCTGCACATCGCTAAGGAAGCAAAACGCAAGCTCTGCGTTTTGACAAAAGACATTTACCTTTTGGAAGCATTGGATTGCGTTGAGGGAACGAATTTTCTCGCCGAGGAATGCCTCAATATTCTGGAGGAGATGGAGGAATCTCGTGATAATTGGGAGAAGAAGCTGAAGGAAAAATTCAGGGAGAAGTTCGTTGACCATAGGGAGATAAAGAAAAATCCAGGCGATTACATCCTCTGCTTGAGTTTCTTTGACATAAAGCACTTAACAGATATTTTCTCGGAGGAGGGTGGAATTTATATCTACTCTTCAAGCGAAGCCTACACTGAGGAACAGAAGATAGATTTTGAGCGTCTGAAAAATTGGCTGGATTTCCTTAACCTTCGTCCCATTGGATTCTACCTGGAATCGCCCGGAAAACCGACTTTCCCTCCCGGCTATCACTCCTCCGGGCATGCCACGAAAGAGGACCTTTTTGATATCGTTAGGAAAATCCGCCCCAAATATCTCATTCCCGTCCATACCGAGAAGCCAAAAGCATATGAGGAATTGAAGGATGTAACTTGTATGATTTGGGAAGATACAAATCTTCCAGGGTTAGAGGTGCAGTTCCTTGAGGGTAAATA
>JBMFMH010000228.1:0-1822 GCA_049970775.1 bacterium
AGAATATAGGGGTTTTATGATAAGTAGTGGAGGCGAGGGCTCCCACATAAGACTAGACCCTAAAATAAAAGATGTTTTCATAATTGACGAGAACAATCTTGGTGCAGGATACTTCACTGATTTAGGATTGAAGATAAGATGGAACCCGGAAAGAGCTCTGAACAATTTAGTTACTCGTTATATAAGCTTAGATAAACACGCCAAAGACCAATATGGGATAAGATTAACAGAAAGACCTTATGAAATAGGTGTTACAGACCCTGATACTTCATTTGATAATGGCTATGTGCCCGGGTGTGCCGGAGACTTTACCGATTCCCAAAACGCCAAAGCTGCCTGGTTAAATGACCCAAATGTGTCCTGTTTTATTTATACGAATCGCATCAAAAAATATGCCCAAGATTATTGGCCACTAGTTCAAAAGCATTATGAGCCACAAGGTATTAATAATTGGGAGGGGTTAGCCGAGATGGCGAGGAATATGGTGATAGCACATGAATTGGGGCATGCAGTCAACCTTCAGAACCTTGCAAGTGGGCAAATCCATTGCCCTGATGAGAATTGTATAATATGGAGGTCAATTAATTGGTTGGGTATACAAACTTCTTTCTGTTCAGAAACAAGACAAAATGTGAGCTTATATAAATAAAGGAGGAGAAGAAATGAGAATTTTGAGAATCTTCGCCTGCTTCTTCATAAGCGTGTATCTTATAGCTTCCTCACCTTTAGATGAGTATATAGCTAACCAGGACCCCTTAGTAGAGGAAGCGTTTAGGATTTTCTATAACACCATCAGGAAAGTTATTGCGATGGAAGAGAAAGTTAGAATGGAAGTAGGAGATGATGCGGAGAAAGAGGCAAGGAAACTTTATGCTAATCCTCAAGATAATCCCATTGTTTGGTGGGAGGAAGCTATACATCAATTGAAGGAAATAGAAAGGAGAATCTCTGGGAGGCAACCAAGCGAAGCAATCGTGGATAACCTCATAGTGGAAGCTTATGGGGACCTTTTTGGGTCGTTGCTAATGAAGTGTAGATGGGCAGATGCTCAGCTCTCCAAAATCGTGCAGGATGTTTTTCTTCAAACCGGTGATATAAGGGCACAAATGGTTTTACTAATGGCTTTAAACCCTCAATATGTGGATGATATGCTGAATTATTTTCATAAGGCGGAGGCATACAATCCAAATCTATGTGTCTACGAATATTATCTCGTAAATAGCGGAGAGGTGTATTATATGGTTGGGGACTTAAACGATGAGAAGGGAAAATGGACAAGATGGGATACAATGGTCAAGGACTTGTTAAGAAGCAGAGGAATGATAAAGCATACACCATTTGGCGAGAAAATAGATGAGGAACAAGTTGCGAAAGGGTATGGAGGAGGCTTTAAGCTTTACGCAGTGGTTAAAGCAAGCGAAGCCTACCTAGCGAAAAGAGATTATGATAAAGCCATTTATTATTTGGAATGGGAGGAAGAAATTAGTAAAAGACTCGGTATAATAGAGGTCGGTGGGAGCTCTCCACTCTCAAGGATAAGGCGAGAGTATCTTCAAGAATTAAAGAACAAAGGTCTTGGGGATAAGCTTCACCCCTTTCTTTATATAAACGGGAAACCATTTGATAATCGGAAGGGATTCACGATAAATGGCAAGCCATTTATATCGGTTTTCCCTTTCCTGGAAGCTCTCAATATCTCTTCCCAATGGATAAAGGGGAGAAAAATCTTAAAGGTATCCAAAAATGAGGATGTCTTATACATAGCTGATATAAGGGGTGGATGGAGGATATATAAAGGGAAGGAAAAGAGGGATGTAGAAGC
>JBMFMH010000229.1:0-1821 GCA_049970775.1 bacterium
ATGGAAGAAAGCAAGCTTAAACCGGTAAAGCCTGTCAGGGGTAGAGAGATAACCTTTGGCAACGACGCAACGGAGAGCCAAGCTGCCCTTTTCAAGGCTTTGGGAGTTACAAGCGTTGAATCCTATGTAACTTGGGAAAGCGTGGAGCCTGAGAAGGACAAATGGAATTGGGAAAGATGGGATAAGCAGGTGGAGATATTGAAAAAATACGGTCTTAAGTGGGTTCCCTTCCTCATAGTTGGACCAGCTTACGCCACACCCAAATGGTTCAGGGAAACAGACCAACACCTCGGAGCGGTATGCCTTGAACATAACATCGCCAGCAAGATAGAATCCATCTGGAATCCCAACCTTCCAAAATGGATTGAACGCTTCCTCTCCGCTTTCGCAAATCGCTATGGCAAGACGGGAGTGATAGAATCGGTCCTCATTGGGATAAGCGGCGATTATGGGGAAGCGATATTTCCCGTATGGGGCGGAGGTTGGACATTCCAGATTCCTGGCGTTTATCACACCCACCCCGGATACTGGTGCGGAGACGAGTTCGCAAGAAAATCCTTCAGAGAGGCTATGGAAAGAAAGTACAAATCAATAGAAAAGCTGAACGAGGCTTGGGGCACTTCCTTCCCTTCTTTTGAGAAAATCCAGTTTCCGCCCTTAAAGGTCTCTCCCGAGATAAGGGAGGATGCCCCAACTCCTCCGGGAGAATTTGTGGCTAAGACACAACAAGATAGGAGGAGATGGTTGGATTTCGTTAGCTGGTATAGGGGAGAAATGACGAAGTGGGCTGATTGGTGGTTGGCTACAACTAAGAAATACTTCCCTGACATAGAGGTCTATCTCTGCACTGGTGGGGATGCGGTCCCTCCTCACGGGAGCGATTTCGCCGAGCAATGCAAGGTTGCTGGGAAGAACAAAGCGGGAGTTAGAATAACAAATGAAGCCTCCGATTACGCCTGGAACTTCTATTTGACACATTGGGTCGCATCAGCGGGTAAATTCTACGGCGCATTTTATGGCTTTGAACCAGCCTCAGGCGTCAACGAGAAGGGGATAGTTGCGAGAATTTACAATGTCGTTGCTTCAGGTGCAAGACAACTACACGAATACAATACGAACATAATCAGTTCCGAGGAAAGAATCAACATATTCAGAAAAAATTATCCCTTCCTTGAAGAGATGTCCTCGCCTAAGGTGGATGTGGCTGTCCTTTATCCCAAAACCTCTCTCGCTCTCCGCTGGGCGGATTTCCCCCAAAGAGCTGCTCAACTCAGAGATATATTGGATTTTGATTTCCTTGATGAAACGATGCTCAAGGATGGTGCCCTTAAAAGATATAAGTTCTTCCTCATTATATCGGGTGATTTCATAGAAAAGGAAGATTTAGCGCTCATTAGGAAGTGGGTTGAAAACGGTGGCGTTCTTTTCTCCTGTGGCGTCTCAAGGATGGCAACTGTTGAAGGCGATTATTCTCCCTTTGATGAGCTTTTCTCCAGGGAGAGGGGCGTTAAAAAGATAGGAAAGGGGAAAACGATTTATCTGCCCCTCAGCTGGGAGGAAAGCGATAAACTCTTTCATCTTCTCGTGGAAAGATTGAGGGAAGAAGGATGCCCTGTTCCGGACGGGGTAAAGGACGGCGTCTACACAACCCTCTTTCCTCATTCCATCCTTCTGCTTAACACAAACGATAGCTCGGTTGAGAAAAACCTCGTTCTTCCCCAAAAGACTTTAAGCGTTGAACTCCCGCCAAATTCAATTACGAAGGTCAAACTGGATTGAGATGAGCGGAAAATTCCCATTCACTACTAAATCACACGCTCC
>JBMFMH010000230.1:0-1813 GCA_049970775.1 bacterium
ATTGCGAACCACAAAGTATCTCGCTATAATTTGAAACAAAGGAGGTCCGCCTTCCTATGAAAGTTAAAAGAGCACTCATAAGCGTATACGACAAAACTGGCATCCTTGAGTTCGTTTCCTCCCTGCTGGATATGGGAATTGAGGTCATCTGCACGCAGGGAACATCTGCCTACCTCAAACAACAGGGACTCACCGTTAAGGAAGTCGAGGAGCTGACTGGATTCCCGCCCCTCCTATTCGGCAGGGTAAAGACCCTCCATCCCAATGTATTCGCCCCCATCCTCGCAAAAAGGGACGAAGAAAGCCTGGGAGAATTATCGGAAATGAACCTTGAACCGATTGACCTCGTTTGCGTGAACCTCTATCCATTTGAGGAAATCGTAAAATCCAATCCTCCCCTTGAGGAAGCATTGGATATGATAGATATAGGAGGTGTTGCCCTCCTAAGAGCGGGAGGGAAGAATTTCCCCTTCGTTGCGGTAATCTGTGACCCTGCCGATTATCCCTTGGTTATAGAGGAATTGAAACAGAACGCCCTCTCCCTATCTGAGGACACCCTGCGCAACCTTGCGATAAAAGCCTTTAGAAGAACTGCCCTTTACGATTTGTGCATATGGCATTATCTCTCCAAATTTGAGGAAGAGGCTTTCCCTCCTCTCTACCAGTTTCCCCTTGAGAAAGTCCAGAATCTTCGCTATGGAGAGAATCCCCATCAGCAATCGGCTTTCTATCGCTTCCTACCTCCTTTCTCTTTGGGTGAACTTCGCCAATTGGGTGGGAAGGAGCTTTCGTTTAATAATATCCTTGACATAGATGGGGCGCTACGCCTTGTGGAGGAGTTTGAGGAACCTTGCGCCGTGGTAGTTAAGCACACGAGTCCCTGTGGTGTCTGCGTTGATGACGATATCCTTAAAGCCTATATAAAGGCGAGGGATGCGGATGCGGAATCAGCTTTCGGGGGGGTTGTAGCGGTGAATAGAGAAGTGGATGAGAGATTGGCGGAGGAAATCGCCGCAACATTTATTGAAGTGCTCATCGCTCCATCTTTCAGGGAAGGGGCGATTGAGCTCTTAAAACAAAGGAGGAAGAACCTGCGCATGGTGCGAGTGGAAATGGGCAAAAGGAATTGGTGGGATGTTCGGGGAGTGAAGGGAGGCATCCTGTTGCAGGAAGGAGATGAGCTCACATATAAGCCCGATGAGCTGAGGGTGGTCACGGAAAAGGAACCAACTCCGGAGGAGATGGAGGATTTATTGTTTGCTTGGATTGTCTGCAAATATGTGAAGTCAAATGCAGTAGTTGTTGCGAAGGGAAAGACAACGCTTGGGATAGGAGGAGGGCAGCCGAGCAGGGTGAGGTCGGCGAGGATAGCGCTTGAGATGGCTGGGGAAGAAGCTAAGGGAGCTGTTATGGCCTCGGATGGTTTCTTTCCCTTTCCCGATTCCGTGGAATTGGCGGGGCAGTATGGAATAAAAGCGATAATACAGCCTGGTGGTTCGGTGAGGGATGAAGAGGTGATTAAGAAAGCAAACGAGCTGGGGATAGCGATGGTCTTCACAGGCATCCGCCACTTCAGGCATTGATGAAAAACACAAGAACATTTGAGGAATACCCCCGTCGGACTCGTGAGCGAAGGCGGAGCCTTCGCTGCGAGTGGGAATTGCTCCGCAATTCACAGCTTCGTCCGCCACCCCTTTCATTGAAAGGGGAATTAAAAGGCCAAAGGTGGGTATTCAGCCCCAAATTCCCCTTTTAGTAAAAGGGGTGCCGAGCGAAGCGAGGCGGGGTAGTTATTACAACACCCCGTCAGGCT
>JBMFMH010000231.1:0-1811 GCA_049970775.1 bacterium
TTTGGGAAGATACAAATCTTCCAGGGTTAGAGGTGCAGTTCCTTGAGGGTAAATACTAACCCCATAAAACTCTTCCTATTCCTTTTTAGCTTCCCTCTCCTATATGGTGCTGTTTACTATGTGGATTGCGGAAACCCCAAAGCATCAGATGATAACCCGGGAACATTACAACTGCCATTTAAAACAATTGATAAGCCAGCTCAAATCGTTGAGCCCGGCGATATCGTTATCGTCAAACCCGGTATCTATAGGGAGCATATAAAGCTGAGAAGGAGCGGAAAACCTGGTGCCCCCATAACATTTATCGCTGACCCACCCCATTCAGTTATTATTAGTGGAGCGGATGTAATTAAGGGCTGGAAGAGGGTTGAAGGAACGGAGCCTATTTATTCTGTTAAGTGGACGCATCGCTTTATCATAAATGTTCGTTCTGATGGTTCTCTCGTTGAGCACCACCCTGATGATGAACAACATAAGCTTTGGGGAAGAGCGGAGCTGGTTTTGGTGGATGGGAAGCTTTGCCTTCCCGCCCTAACTTTGGAGGATTTGAGGAAAGCTTGGCAGATTCACAGCTCAACTCTAAAAGAAAATAAACCCTCCCCTATCCTTCAGCCTCCTCTTACCAATCTCGGAGGTCCATTTGCTGGAATGTTCTGTGCGGATACACAAAATCAGATTCTCTATATCTGGCTTGCTGATGGTAGCGCCCCCGATTCGCATCAGGTGGAGTGCGCCACAAGAGGCGAGATTTTCGGGCTGAGTCCTTGGGAAAATCCTGAGGGTGTAAAATTCGTTTATGTGCGTGGCTTCATATTCCGCCACGCAGCTACATTTCCCCAAAGGGCAGGTGTTTGGCTTTTAGGGGTTAGCAACCTCCTTGAGGATTGCATAATTGAGGAAATGGCTGGAGGCGGGGTGGCGGTTAATGGAGCAATGAGGAGATGCATAATCAGGAGATGCGGTCATACTGGTGGGGGAGCGATCGGGGAGAACTTTCTTAATGAGGATTGCGTTTGGGAGGAGAACTGCTGGAAACCGATAAGTAGAGGATGGGATGCGGGTGGATTCAAGCTTGCGTTGGCAAAAAACGGCGTTTTCCGAGGATGCCTATTCAGAAGAAATGGCGGACCAGGCTTATGGTTTGATATAGATGTAAGGAATGTCATCGTTGCCCATTGTCAATTCTGGGAAAACGAACTTAATGGCTTGTTCATAGAGATAAGCAGGGATATCACTGTGTTGGATAACCTATTCGTAAGGAACGGAGTGGGTGTTGTGGGCAAAGTGGAGAGGACTGATTGGGGGGTGGCTGGCTTGACGATAGCGGAGAGCCGGAACTGCGTTGTTGCTCGCAATACATTTTACGAAAATAAGGATGGAATAGCTTTCCGAGAACAGGGACCTCGCTTATTGAAAACGGAAAATGGCGAGATAGCATATCATAACGAGGGTAATATCGTGGTGAGGAATGTGCTGGCGGAGAACAAGGAATATCAACTTGCATTATGGTATGATAATCCTTTCTTCGGCTGGCATCCCGCGGAGAAGGAGAAGTTCAAGGAAGAATCGGCTTACGAGAAGTGGGTTAAGGAAAATCCCCAACTCGTTTATGACCCGAGGAAGGTAGGAATGATTATTGATTATAATCTCTATTATACGAAAGGTAAGGAAAAATTATTCCTTTATGGAGTGCCTTGGCGTCCGAAGTTCAAGGAATTTGGGGATATAGCAAGTTGGGGTAAGGAAACGGGTTTTGATGTTCATAGTGAATTTGCTCAACCAAAATTCATAAATACGAAATAGGAAGCCGG
>JBMFMH010000232.1:0-1794 GCA_049970775.1 bacterium
TAGGATATCGGTGTTTAAGCATAAACTCAAGAAGGAGAACAGACAAGAGTCCGATACCTTCGCTGGATTGGGAGATAATCGCGCGCTAGCTTATGTTAATGCTGCCGATTAATTGGTTTATATCTTCAATGTTTTCTTCTTTGAGGAACAATTTAATTCCCTCAACTATCTCCTGGGGAGACCTGGGATTGATGAGGCATATTGTTCCTATTTCCACCGCACTGGCGCCAGCGATGATGAACTCGAGGGCATCATCAGCGCTCATAATCCCTCCGCAGCCAACAACTGGTATCCTCACTGCCTTTGCTACCTCGTAAACCATCCGTAAAGCAATTGGCTTTATAGCCGGACCCGATAGTCCACCCATCATTGTGCCAAGTCGGGAGGAGCGAGTTTTGATGTCTATCGCCATTGATAGAAATGTATTTACAAGCGAGATAGCATCAGCTCCCCCTTCCTCTCCCGCTAAGGCGGTCTCAACGATGTCGGGTGCCTGGGGAGTGAGCTTGGGCATAACCCAAAGGGATGAAGCTTCCTTCACCATCCTGACGATTCTCCTCACGGAATCGGCATCCTTGCCGAACTGCATTCCTCCCTTATCCACATTCGGGCAGGAGAGATTTAGCTCCAATCCCGCTATCCCTTTCCCTGCCAATTTCTCCGCCATAATGGGGAAATCCTCTTCCCTCTCTCCAGATATGCTTACTATGATTGGTGGTCCGAGCCTTAAATAGGAGGGCAATTCTTCCTCAAGAAACCTTTCTATCCCGATGTTCTGCAGACCTATTGAATTTATGAGCCCTCCCGTTGTTTCCCAAAGGCGTGGCGGAGGGTTCCCTTCCCTGGGAAGTGGTGTGATTGTTTTGGTGATAATCGCTCCGATTTCTTCCAGCGGGAAAAGGACGGCTGAATCCAGCGAGAATACGCCGGAGGCAATGATTATCGGATTTTTCAATTGCAGATTGTTAAGGGAAACGGATAGTTTCAAAATAATATCTCCTCTCCCTTCATAATGGGACCGTCCTTGCAGAGCATTTTATATCCTTCCTTCGTTTTGATTGCGCATCCGAGGCAGGCTCCGAATCCACAAGCCATTCTCTCCTCAAGGGATAAATAAGTTGGCACATCAATCTCTCTACCTATTCTTGCGATTTCCTTGAGCATAGGCAAAGGACCACAAGCAAAGATTGCATCGTGCCCTTGAGAAAATGAAGCAAGCTTTATCGTTGCAAATCCTTTCTCTCCCAATGAGCCGTCCTCAGTAAAGATGTGAAGGTGGCAAAGATTTTCCAATTCGTCAATTATGTAAAGCTCTTTTCGGCTTTTGGCACCGTAGACGAGGGTAGGGGAACGAATTTTTTTAAGGAGGAAATGGATGGGGGCGATGCCCATTCCACCCGCAACAAGGAGAGGATTTTTGAACTCTTCATAGGGGAAGCGATTGCCCAGTGGACCGAGAGCATCAAGCTTATCCCCCTTGTTCACGAGGGATAAGGATTTTGTTCCTTTGCCGATGATGCGGATTAGGAGGGATATTTCCTCTTCATTTGCGTCAAATATGCTGAATGGTCGGCGTAGCAAGGGGTCATAAAGATGGGAACATTTTATATTAACGAATTGTCCCGGTTGGCACTCTTTTGCGATTTGAGGTTGGAGGAGGCGTAAAATGAAGACATCCTCGCTGATGAACCTCTTCTCCAATACTTCAGCAATGATAAAAGGTTTCTCCATCGTATGGATAAATCTTAACGAAAAAGTGGAGGTGAAGGCAAGGTGTTTAAGATGCTATTTGAC
>JBMFMH010000233.1:0-1791 GCA_049970775.1 bacterium
ACATTGCTGATTGTTGGGAAGGCGATGGTGGGGGAGCAAAAGATGATAACGAAACTGTTCCTCCTGGGCCAGAAGGAGTCCAGTCTGGCGATGGTATATCAAGGTATGAGGAATATAGAGGATTTATTATTGGAAGTGAACATAGAAGGCTTAACCCTGAGCTAAAAGATGTGTTCGTTTATGACCAGGACGGTTTAGGGTTTGGCTATTTTTACAAGCTGGGCATGGAAATACGAGGAAATCCCCGTATGACAGCCAACAATAAGGTAACTATATTTTACAACCCTGACAAGCATGCCCATGACCAATATGCAATAAAGTTAGTGAACGACCCTACCGAAGAACCACCTTATGATATCTTAGGTGAAACTACTTACCCCGGTTTAAATACCCCTAATGTAACCTCCAAGATTTATACTTTGCGTATCCAGATGGCGGCAAAGCATCACATGGGAGAAAATTGGTTGGATGTTTATAAAAAATTATTGAACATAACAATTGCCCATGAGCTGGGACACGGGGTAAATCTGCCAGACCATACGGGAGTTTTAGCCTGCATTATGAGCGCAAAGGCAAACCTTGATAATTTAGACGCGCAAACTGATTATTGTGAATTGTGTAAAAAGATATTTTTGTTGTATCTTTCTTATTAAACATCAGGAGGTGTAAAGAAATGACTTTGAGAAGAATAGTTACGATATGTATCACCTCCCTCCTCCAATGGGGGGTAGCTTATGCTGGCGTTTTTGAAAAATATACAGCTCAGCAGGACCCCAGAGTGGAAGAAGCGATAAGGATTTACGCAAAAACATTGACAACTTTCGGAAAAGCAATGTATATCTTATGGGAGGTTTGGAGGGTAGACCAAAAGATAAAACCACCTGCTGGACCTTTAGAGGAGCCAAATTTCCCTTATTTGATAGAGAGGCTCAAGCTAATTGAGAAAGAGGTTGCCGGCTCTCAACCAAGTCAAGCGATAATTGACTTCCTTATAGCGATGAGTTATTGGTGCCGGGACAATTGGGAATTGGAATGGTTGATTTACACTGGCTCTTTAGATAGGAACGCGCGGCGGCAAACATTATTTAAAACACCTACGGGCTCTTTTATTAATGTCCCTTATAATCCCCTATATGCGGAGGAAGCCCTGTTATATCAAAAGAAGGCATTAGAATATGACCCAAATATGTATCTCTCATATATTTGGGATAAGGACACAAACGAGGTATTTTATATTGTTAATTGGAGGGACAAAGAAGAGTATAAGGAGTGGGTCTCTGTGGTGAAGGAAAGGACGGGATACTGGGAAAAGAACCCTTATGAGCGTTTCTTCTCCTCTGCTAAGCCGGTCTTTTCCGCTCTTGAGGGCTTATATTTAGCTAAACAGGATTTAGCAAGTGCTATATATTGGTTAGAGCGAGAAGAAATGTGGTGGATGGAAGAATTCCCCCGGCTCACCGGCTCTCGTGTTATGCGACTTTATGGTAGTGAGGCGCTTGCGGGCGTTAGGATGCTTTATCTGGAACGATTGAAGAAAAAGGGCGAAAGCGACAAGCTCCATCCCTTCATATATATAGAGGGAAAGCCAATTGATACAGCCTATTGCTTAACAAGGAAGGGAAAACCTTTTGTTGCTGTGATTTCCTTTTCTAAAGCTCTAAATATAACGGCTGAGTGGACGAGAAAAGGTGAGCTCCTTACGATAAGGAAAGGAGAAGATGCCATTAAAATAGTCCTAACAAAGGGAAAATGGCTGATAGATGACGGGAATGGCAGTGAGCCTATAGAAGC
>JBMFMH010000234.1:0-1772 GCA_049970775.1 bacterium
ATATCTACCACCTTCGGTGGGCAACCGCAAGTGAACTCCGGCGAGGAACCTCCCCACATATTCGCCAATATCACATTCGTGAGAAGTCCCCATATCTCGGGAAGCCATTGGTGGGGTTGAATGAAATTCTGCAGGCAATCCGCGACAACAAGGGTGTCAGAGGGAGCTTGCATAGCAGATAAGCTTCCTATGGGCTTATCGTGAATGGGACAGCCCGGTGCAGCAACAGAGCCGGGAGGATACATAACGGATACATTGTATCCGTAGTTGTTCTTGAAGCCCGGTTCAGGCTGCCTTGGCCAACAATTTGAGTTCCATTCGCTTTGACCAGCACTGGGGCATTCGTATATCTTCCAGTTCTTCACATAGGGACCTATCTGCTCCCACCAAGTAAGCGCGTTTGGGGAACCTCCGTGGCAGGGAGTAAGCCAGCTTGGAAGCCTCTCATCCCAGTCTTGGGCATACATCGCTATAGCCAACCCTATCTGCTTGGAATGGCTGAGACAGGCGGACTTGCGTGCCTGCTCCCTCGCCCGGCTGAAAACCGGGAAGAGAATTGCTGCCAGGATAGCGATAATCGCTATCACTACCAGCAATTCTATGAGGGTAAAGCCTCGCTTCTTCATCTCTTCTCACCTCCTTTCTTTTTGGTTTCCTTTGGCTTATCGGTGGAGGCACCGATTACAAGTTTAACGGATAGGCGCCTTCTCACGGGACCTTTCAAAGTCCCTTGCATTAGACGAAGCAAAACGGAAGCGCTCAACAAGCCAAGCTTATAAAATGACCACTCCACAGTGGTAATGGAAAGCTCCTGAGGGAAATTCTCCATAAAGCGGTCAAAGGCAACGAAAGATATATCCTTCGGAACATCTAAACCCACCGCCCTAATCGCTTGTAACGCTCCCCTCGCACATACACCAGCACTCACGAAAACAGCGCTTGGTGGTTCAGTTGAAGATAATAGCCTCATCATAGCCTCATATCCTCCTTCATCACCTATCTCCGCTATCTCAATCCAATCCTTCTTCGCTTCTATCCCAGCCTCCTTCAATGCCCTGATGAAGCCAAGGTATCTTTCCCTGACGAAGCTCTGTTGAGGTGATATAGTGATTAACCCTATC
The DNA here is from genome assembly GCA_049970775.1 of bacterium. GTDB lineage: Bacteria > Armatimonadota > JACIXR01 > JACIXR01 > JACIXR01 > JACIXR01. The sequence goes on from JBMFMH010000234.1 coordinate 1,122, forward strand.
CTCCTATGCCCCAGGCTCAATAGATGTTTGGTAGCAAGATATCCTCCTTTTTCATTATCAACATCCACAGTGCTCCCCTTGAAACCCGGATGGTTCCCGATGAGTATTACGGGGATTTCAAATTCATTCCATTTTGCAACCTCCTCGTCATCCGCTCTCACAGGTCCTATTGCTATCACGCCATCAACTCTTCCCTTTAAGTCCTCTATGGAAGGGAAATATCCGAGTTTCTTCCCTTTATTGGATTTAAGAAAAATGTTGTAGCCGGCTTTGCTAACTTTATCCCATACTCCGGCTACTATTTGAGAGGCGGAAGGGTCACGAAGGAATAAATGGGGAGGATAGGAAAAGACAATGCCAACGCTGTAGGTCTTTCCTTTTGCCAATGCCCTTGCTAACGGGTTGGGGCGATAACCCATCTGCTTGGCTATTTTTAAAATTTTCCTGCGCAATTCCTCCCCAACCCTGACATTGGTCCTGCTATTGTTCAGGACCTTAGAGGCAACCGCAACGGATACTCCTGCTTGTCTCGCTATATCCTTCAATCTTATCATGATTAACCGCTTAATCATACAGGAATTTTAAAAACAAGTCAATAGTTTTTAATGAATTTTTATTGGTTTAGGATGAGAAGACGAGGATAATCCATAA
>JBMFMH010000235.1:0-1751 GCA_049970775.1 bacterium
TTAATCAATTCGTTGCTATGTATGGACAATAGTCCTAAATCAACCACCTGACCGGAGGGAAGGAGATAGGGAGCTTGAGGATAAGTGCCCGTGTCAAGATAATACATTCTAAGGGCGTGATAGATTTTCTGCAGGTTGGACATACAGGTATTTTTGTATACTGACTCCCGCAATCCCTTAAAGATGGGGAGGAGGATAGCGCTGAGCAGGGCAATTATGCCCAGCACAACCAACATTTCAACGAGAGTAAATCCTTTCCTTTTCATCTTAATTCCTCCATATATTTTGACATAATTATCATTCAAAATGTTCCCAAGAGCAACAACTAACTTTGCCCTTGCTATAGTATGGATTATTGAGAATATTTTATGTGGTGATAAATGATGGATTCAAGAGAAAGATTTTTAAGGACGGTCAGCTTTCAACCGGTTGACCGTATCCCTAATTTTGAGCTCGGCATCTGGGGGCAAACTTATGAGAGGTGGTTAAGGGAAGGACTTAATGAGGAGGAACTGGCGGGCGATTGGTTTAGAGGCGAGCCTAAATTCGCCAATCTTGACAAGAGGGACTTCATCCCCATAGATATGGGACCCATTCCTGGCTTTGACCAAATACTGGAAGAGGATGAAAGATACATAATTTTCATAGATAGATGGGGACAGAAGCACAGAGCTTTGAAGGAAGGAACTGTTAGAGGAACACGCCTATCTATGGATACTTATATGGATTTCTTCGTGAAAACAAGGGAGGATTTCCTTGAGTTCAAGAAGCGTTTTGACCCTAAGGACCCAGCTCGCTACCCGCAAAATTGGGATGAATTGAAGAGAAAATGGCAGAATAGGGATTATCCTTTATATCTCACTGAGAACTGTGGCTTTGCTGGGTTATATTGGAACCTGCGCCAGATGATGGGAACGGAAAATCTTTCCTACGCTTTTTATGACCAGCCCCAACTCGTCCACGAAATCCTTGATTGGATGGTGGAATTTTTCATCCAAACTACCGAGAAAGCGCTAAAAGAGGTGGAGATAGATGCTTTCACTTTCAACGAGGACTTCGCCTTCAAAAATGGTCCCCTTATTTCCCCGAAAATCTATAAGGATTTTTTCTTCCCGAGGCATAAGGCGATATCGGAATATTTAAGAAAACACGGGGTGAAGGTCATTGAACTTGATAGCGATGGGAATACCGAGCCCCTAATTCCCCTTATGATAGAAGCTGGAATAAACTGCCATTGGCCATTGGAGGCAGCTGCGGGTATGGACCCGGTGAAATTGAGGAAAGAATATGGTAAGGATTTAGCCCTGATGGGAGGGATTGATAAGCGGGAATTGGCGAAAGATAAGAGAGCGATTGAGGAGGAGTTAAGAAGAAAGATTGTTCCCCTTTTGAATAGCGGTGGCTATATTCCCACCGTTGACCACACAATTCCTCCCGAGGTGCCATTGGGGAACTTCCTTTATTATCTTGAACTTAAACAAAAAATGATTTTGCTGAATAATTCCCCAAAAGAGTAAAATAGCATTTTATTCCCCACTATAAATTTCTAATAAAATGAATGAGGAAGATATATTTTGAAAATCATAGGTTTTGTTGCATAATTCAAAAAAGAGGGAGAACAGCTTTTATTTTTCCCTATTTACTACCAATAAATGAAATTTTCTTCGTTTTATGTGAACCAAGAGCAATTATAGCTTTACAGTATTTTAAACAAATGTCTTTTTATAGGATTTATGCAACAAGACCGTAGT
>JBMFMH010000236.1:0-1720 GCA_049970775.1 bacterium
CTGGAATTTTTAATAAAAGCAATCCCTACGAATGGAAAACGGAATGAGGAGAGGAGGCCTCCTTCCGGAAAACACATAGAAAAGAAGTTCCTGTTCCAATACCTTTCCCCTCACCTGAACCCACGGCTTGTATCATCGGTTCGTGTTCGTTTAGCTGCTCTCAGAACTGTGCGACATGCGCGAGCTGTGCTGTTAAAGCCCAGGGCTAAAGGATTTTGAGAAGTTATTCGAGGATATTTAAGAATTCACCGGGGAGACCTCCTCTTATAGGAATAGGAGATAAATAAAATGAGAGAAAAGAAGCAAATAGACGAGCTATATTTTGCATTGAGTCCACAAGTGATAATGAAGAAAGACAGGGGACGGAGTATAATCTTTAAGTTAGACGAACGAGGGATAATAGAAAAGCACCAATTCATTCATCCCATAATCGCAGTTATGCTAGCGTTGTTCACTCCTGACAAACCCTTTCATCGGGTTGTAGAGGAATTAAGCTTCATAACTAAAACCCCCCTTTAGATTTTATTGACCGTCCCACCCAAATGGTAGATCAACCGCGGATGGCGACCCCAGCTATCCTCAATTATCTGCTTACATATCGCTGTTCTTATAGATGTGTTTATTGTTATGCAAATGTTGACAGCCTCCCAACACCTGTTGAAATGTCATTAAAAAGGGTAAAGGAGCTAATAGAAGAAGCGAGAGCCCTAGGAGTGATAAACATGTTCTTAACGGGAGGTGACCCCTTACTTCATCCCCATGTGGAGAAAATACTTTCCTTAATCATTGAGGCAGGAATAATCCCTTTTGTCTCCACAAAACAACTTTTATTAGATGTTCAAATAGGGAAGTTAAGAGATGCGGGATTGGAAAGAATACAAGTAAGCATTGATACATTAGATGCTCAAATTGCCAAGTTTTTGCTGGGGGTTAAGGATTACCCAGGGAAAATGATAAAAACAATAAACAAACTAATATCTAAAGGGCTTAAAGTAGCTACAAATTCAGTGGTCACTCCTTATAATATAAAAGGTATACCCACTTTGGTGGGAACCTTGTGCTCGTTGGGGGTATATTATATCTCGGTTACGCCTTATAGTCGGTCCCTTTATCGTCACAGAGATGATCTACTTCTGCAAATGGAAGATTACAAATGGTTAAATGAGCAGATAAGTCTATTACAGGAAAGATATCCCCAAGTGAAAATTAAGTTCCAAGATTCAAGCGAATTGTGTAACCCTACCAAGCTTAGCCCCCGGAAGAGAGAGGAAATGTGGAATAAAAGGAGTATCTGCACAGTTGGCAGGGAAGGATTGACGATTTGGCCGGATGGAAAGATAGGGATATGTGAGGAAATGCCCTACCTCCCCCAATATTGGATGGGAGATTTAATGGTGAGTTCGTTGGAAAATGTTTGGGACTCACCGCGGATGGAGGAGCTGCTTATTCCTCCAAGAGACAATTTCAAAGGGTGGCCATGCTATGAATGTGAGGATTTTGAAGAGTGCCATAGAGGTCTAGGGAGATGCCTTCGTGATGCGCTAAAAATCTATGGCACTATATATGCCCCCCCTTCCCCAGTGTCCAAAGGCGCCCTTGACTGAAAAGCGGTTATGCTAGGTTATTCTCCAGTAGTATGGAATAAGAAGCATTTTCACGGTTTGTTGTTGGTATGTGAAAAACAAAAGGAACATCTCGCGCTACTTCCTAACCGGGACGA
>JBMFMH010000237.1:0-1666 GCA_049970775.1 bacterium
AGGTAGTATGTTGGGAAAACAAAGGTTGAGGAAAAAGGGAGAAGGCGTTTCCCTCCCAAGGCTTCGTTAATTCCCTCAATCCCATAAGTGAGGGGGTTGAGATAGGCGAAAAAGCGGATATAGGTGGGAAGAGATTGAATGGGGAAAAACAAGTTGGAAAAGAAGAGGGAGAACAATAAGAGGAATAGGCTATAATAGAGGAAGGTTAATGGTTGGAACTTTGAGGGGAGGGAGATTAGGAGAAACAATGAGGTATAAAGAAGGTTGAAGAGGAATGAAGCGATAAGAAAGAGTAAAAGGTTTCCGAATCCACCGATACCGGAGAACAAGCGGATGAGGATAAAGATAAGGATTGATTGCAAAACGGCGATTAGAGAGGAGAAAAATAGTTCCCCAAGATAAATATAAAGAGTAGGTGAACCCGTAAGCTTACTGAGATTCCAAAAGCTTTTCCCTTTCTGAACGAATCCGTAAGAAACAAAAAGGGCAGTGAGGAGGAATGTAAGGGCAATGGAGCTGGGTAGAAAATAAATTGGTGTTGGGATGTTTTTTAACGATTGAATGGAAATGGCAACGAAATAGAAAAATATGGGAAGGGCAAGATAGAGAAGATACAATCTATTTTTAACTGCCCAAGCGAATTCCATAAAAAGCACGAGAAAGCTTACTTCCAATTTAACCATATCTACCACCGATAAGAGAGTGCAGAACCTCATTCAAGGGTAAGGAATGGGAGGGTGTCCCCTTGACCTCGTAAAGCTCTTGATGAATTAATTTTTTCAAATTAAAGGGGGTATCAAAGGCGACTATCTTCCCTTTCTCCAAAACAGCTATCCTATCCGCATTCTCAAACAATTCCCCTTTTGAGCTTGCCCAAAGGATGCCAGCGTTCCTCTCTTCCTTTAGCCGATAAACCTCTTTAAACAGGAACTTTACACCTCGTGAATCAAGCTCGCTTTCCGGCTCGTCCAAAAGGAGGAGGGATGGGTTGTGAAATGTTGCCATAACAACCTTCACGATACCTCGTTCCCTTAAAGAAAGCGATTCAATCGTTCTCGTTCTCATTTCCCAGATGCCTGCTGAGGAAAGAGCCCTTGTTATCAGCCCTTTTCTCCCTCGCGAAGGAATACCCAGGCAGGCGGAGAGAAATACGAGGTTCTGCCAAATTGTTAGGAAGGGTATGAGGTAATCTTCCTCCAGCCATACACCCACTTCTTGAAAAGGGAGGCGTTTGCCAGCTTTATTCGTTATACCTAAAAGGGTGACTTTTCCTTCATCTGGTTTTTCCAAAGAGGCGAGAATGTTAAGCAAGGTTGTTTTGCCTGCTCCCGCCCGACCAAATAGACCGACGAGTTCGCCTCTCTCCACTGTGAGGTTTACTCCCTCAAGGACGAGGTTCCTTCCTTTTCTCTTTGAAAGATTTTCAACCTCAACAGCCTTAAGACCGGGTGTTTTGAGATTCATTTTTCTTTTAGAAATATTATCAAGCAAAAGAGGAAAAAATCAATAAGGTTGAGTAACAAGATAGGATTGGGATATCGCCATAGATAAATAAATAAAATTAAACATAAAATTGTTGACTGAAAATTGGTTACGAGATATGATTTTCCTTAAGTGAAACTTTGCAAGAATGCTTGCAAAAGGTATTGACGGGATTTATAATCGT
>JBMFMH010000238.1:0-1653 GCA_049970775.1 bacterium
CATCCATGGGAAAAGTTTATATTTTTTTCATCAACCTTGCAATAGCTTTTGGGCATCCCATTACGCTACTTGGCTCTTCACTTTCTATAAAATCTTTTAGCTTGGACAAAAGCTCGGGAAGCGAAATCTCCCAATCGCTCTTCTCCTTCTTTGCTACTTTCTTTATCTTTCTAATCTTCTTATTGTATAGCTCCGTATCGCAGTTTCTATAGATTTCTCCTCTTGTAAGCATATGCCAAATGATACAAAGCAGTTTGCGCGCGCAAGCTACTATTGCTTTGTTGTGTCCTTTCCTGTTAGCTAATCTCAGATAAAAATCCCTCAAAGGTCCCTCCTGGCGTATAGCGTTGTTGGCAATCTGAACCATCACCCATCTTAAAACCTTTCTTCCCGCTTTGGTTATCCTACCGGTATAGCAGTGTTTTCCGCTTTGCTGAACCGTTGGTACTAGCCCAGCGTAGCGGGCAAGCTGGCGAGGGGAGGGAAAGCGAAATATATCCCCTATCTCGGCAAGGATGTAGAAAGCACTCCTAACATTTATCCCGTATACAGTCATCAATAACTGGACGAAATAATCGTCTTTAGCAAGCTCGAGTAATTCATTCTCCTTATCCTGAAGCTTCTCCTTCGCTCTTTGCCAATCATCAAGATAATCGGATAGTATTTTTGCTTTGTGCTGGGGTAGATTTCGTAAGATCTCGTTTATCTCTTCCTCTCCCTTTTTCGTTGAAAGGTCCTTGCTTTTTAGGATGATTCCTTCCCGCCAGAGGAAAGCACGAACACGATTTCTCGCTCTTGCGCCATCCTTCGTCAAATTGTATATATGGTGCATTACACAGCGGAGCTCACCAATTGGTAATGGCGGTAGCCAGCAAGGCTTATAAGTACCCATAGCGAGAGATTTAGCTATTCTCTCCGCGTCCCTCTTATCTGTCTTAATGCCATCCTTTTGTTTCTCTGGAACAACAACTATAACCTTATCAACATAGGGTTTTAGCTGGTTAGCGAGGTAGAATGTGTTCACTGAGGCTTCTATGCCAATAACCATGTCCTTTGTAAGTATCTTCTCAGCGAAAGCCTTAATGGATTCCTTCGTAGTAGAGAACGTCACCTCTTCGCTTTTCCCGGTGTCTGTGTTCAAAATGACAGCGACACAGTTATAAACGCCACTGTCAATACCAACAAACTTCATTTGACAAACCTCCTTTCGTAGAGTATTTTGATGTAGGGAGGGACAACAAATAGCATACATCCATTCGGGCTCTTAGGCCCAGATAGGTGCTCCGCCAATAAGGGCCAAAAGCAACAAATCGAGCTCGAAGCTCATGAATAAAGCCGGCCCTGCCCTCCGCTACATCTAGATGTTTTTGGAGAGCACCTAATTTTTTTCATTTGTTGTCCCTCCTATTTTAGCACTTGAACTTTTCCCATACCAGCAACAAATAGGAAGAATTATAAAGACAATGAAACTTGGATAATCTCATTCCAAGAGGGTGACCACCAAAATTCGTTATATACAGCGAAGATAAAAGGGAGATATGTCAATTCTTTTGAATCCACCTTCGGACTTCTCAACAGAGAAGTTTATCTATTCAGGATTTCATATTAAAATCTTTTTTGGAGAGTGATTATAGTGAGAAAATCGTTTAGCTT
>JBMFMH010000239.1:0-1637 GCA_049970775.1 bacterium
AAAGTCCTCAATCGTCGTTGCGGAAATAAAGAAGTCCTCCCGATTCCTCAAACCCGCTACTATGCAACTCGCTTTCTATCTCTTCCGTTTAAAACAGGCAGGCATTAACGCTGTTGGCGAACTTCGCTTCCCTAAGGAAAGAAAAAGAAGAAATATTGAACTTACAAAGGAAATGGAAAACGAGCTGAAATACGCCATCAAAGAAATTGAAAGGATTTGCCGGGCTGAACTGCCTCCCCAACCACAAAAAATCCCCTATTGCAGAAAATGCGCCTATAGAGAACTTTGCTGGAGTTGATGGGAAATGAAGAGAACGATTTATATATTCTCGGATGGCGAACTTAAGCGAAAGGAAAATACCCTCTTCTTTCAAACGGAAAAGGAACAAAAATACATTCCCATTGAAGCAACGGGAGAGATTATGGTGATGGGAGAAGTGAACCTAAATAAAAGGTTCTTGGAGTTATGCGCCTCCTCGGAGATAATCCTTCACTTCTTCAACTACTATGGCTACTATGTCGGTAGCTTCTTCCCGAGAAAACATCTCAATAGCGGACATATCATCCTCAAGCAATGTGAACATTATTTGGACGAAAAAAAGAGGTTGATAATCGCAAGGAAATTCGTTGAGGGCGCGCTGGAAAACATCAAGAGGGTGTTGAGGTATTATAAAAATAGAGGGAAAGAAGTGGAGGAAAATTTGCAAGAAATAGAAAGAATGACAGAGGTAATAGGGGATTGCAGGGACATTGAGAGTTTGATGGCTCTTGAGGGCAATGCTCGGATAGCTTATTATTCCGCTTTTGATAAAATCATTGAAGATGAGAATTTTTCCTTCAATGAGCGTAGCAAAAGACCACCCCAAAATCGCCTCAATGCCCTCATCAGCTTCGGCAATTCCCTTTTATATGTAGTTGCTTTAAGCGAGATATATCATACGCACTTGGACCCTCGGATTGGCTATCTCCACACGAGCAACTTCCGCAGCTTCACCTTGAACTTGGATGTTGCGGAAGTGTTCAAGCCTATAATCGTTGATAGATTGATATTTTATCTTCTAAATAAGAAAATGTTAGGACCTCAGCATTTTGAACCCGCCTTAGAGGGGATAATATTGAATGAAAAAGGGCGGAAAATCTTCGTATCGGAGTTTGAAGAAAGGCTGAAGGGAACGGTGAGCCATCCCGATTTGGGAAGGAATGTTTCCTATAGGAGGTTGATAAGATTGGAGTTATATAAAATTGAGAAGCATATAATGGGCGAGAAGGAATACAAGCCATATGTGAGTAGGTGGTAAAATATGTTTGTGATATTGGTGTATGATATAAATGAGGCGAGGGTAGCTAAGGCATTGAAGATATGCAGGAAGTATTTACATTGGGTGCAGAAGTCGGTATTTGAGGGAGAAATAACGCCGGCAAAGTTAGAGAAGTTGAAGGCGGAGTTGAAGCAGAAGGTGTTAAAGGGTGAGGAGGATTCTGTGGTGATTTATATATTGAGGACGACCGCGTATAGCAAGAGGGAGATAATAGGTGGTAAGAAAGGAGGGCGTGAGATAATATATTGAAAAATTCGTCGGTCGCCAGTAGCCCGAAAACCCTTGCGGATACCCCGCCTCGCTTCGCTCGGCACCCCTT
>JBMFMH010000240.1:0-1625 GCA_049970775.1 bacterium
GCGGAGCCCCAGCTTCTTCCTCGCCGGAAAGACCGGAGAAATCAAAAGGGGCAAAACAAAAAACTAAAAGGAGGTGTTTGCAAAAAATGTTAAGGAAAAAGGTGGGTTTCACATTGATTGAATTGTTGGTCGTCATAGCCATCATTGCCATTCTCGCCGCTATTCTCTTCCCGGTCTTCTCCCGAGCACGAGAACAAGCGCGCAAAGCAGCTTGTCAGAGCAATCTCAAGCAGATAGCCAATGCGATGCTGATGTATGCCCAGGATTGGGATGAGCATTTCCCTTGCACCCCATATTGGAAATGTGGCTTGGCACAGAATGCGGTAAATAGCCGTTGGTTCCTCTTAATTTACCCTTATGTGAAGAACCAACAGATATTCGTTTGCCCCACAGGGAAGTCTGCTGGCGGATGGGCAATACCCGCTGGTTGGACAAGGATATCCTATGGAATGGGCAAAATAGCGCATTGTGGAGGAGATTGGAGCCATTACGAGGAGGTAGGCAACAGCCTTGCGGAATACCAGCAGCCTTCCCAGAGCATCCTTGTTTGTGATTCCACTCACGACGGAGATGGAGCCAGCAGATGGGAGAAAATAGCCTTCAGTGGTGGACCTTGTGGTCCCGGTTGCAATTTGGAGCTGCAAACGGAGAATAACACAAGGCATAGTGGAGGTGCCAATATAGCTTTTGTTGACGGACATGTTAAGTGGATGAGTGCCTATCAGATAAGAGATGCTTGGAATAAGACGCTCTTTCGTGGACGCTGGGCAGGAGACTAAAAAGGATTAAAAAAGGGGAGGGGCGACCGAAGGTCGCCCCTCCTTTCATTTCACTTCTGCTTCCCAACCAATATCAAACCCTCTAATATCTCAAAAAGCGCAATCGTCAGCTTTTTATGCTTTAAAACTTCATCAAAAGAACGAAAACTTGTCCCCCACGCCTCGTTCATCTTCTCAACCGTCCCGTATTTCCTCTGAAGGTATGAAACCGTTAGCAAGGGAGGTGCCCCTTGCTCCAATTGCTTCGCTCTCCGCGCCGCGACTAAGGTCAGAATGTATACATTGGGAAACCTCTTCAGCAATTCATCCGCTCTCGGGAAAAGCAAAGACAAGGGGATTCCACCTCCTTTGGAGAAAGGATTTCTATATATAATTTTATTAGATTCCTCAAGCAAATCAAATGCTAAAGATTTACGCTACTAAATTCTCCTCTCATAGAGAGGTTTCGTCATTGCGAGGAGCGAAGCGACGAAGCAATCTAATACGAGATTGCTTCGGTTTCCCTTTGGGAAACCTCGCAATGACGAAGGAGGGGCGAGGGGTGGCAGGTGATAACCTGACGGGGTATTTTCTTGTAAATACCCCGCCTCGCTTCGCTCGGCACCCCTTTTTCCAAAAGGGGAATTTGGGGCTGAATACCCACCTCCTCGCCCTTTAATTCCCTTTCATTGAAAGGGGTGTCAGCTTTGCCGACGGGGTATTTCCGTCGTTGCGAGGAGCGAAGCGACTCCGCAATCAATTCCACTTCCGTCATTGCGAGCGGTAGCGAAGCAATCTCCTTTTAGAGTGTAGATTCTATAATCTCATCTCCAGAAGGGAGAGGAGAAGGTCTCGTAATAGATGGAC
>JBMFMH010000241.1:0-1548 GCA_049970775.1 bacterium
ATGGTTCTCATAGGCGGGGCTTCGGCTTAGTTGGTATTAAAAGCAAACCTCTTAATTGAAAATAAAATCTTAAAGTGGTAAAATTTAGACAAATGAACGAAAAGGAGAAGATTTGCCCTATCTGCCATCGTCCTTTCTCCTTTTCCCTGAAAAAGCATATTCATACGGAGCACTCGGAAGAGGAGTTGACCAAGGCGATATTAGTGGCAAAGAGGCAAGGGATTCCCGATGTCCAAATAGGCAAGCTTTTCCAACTCTCCTTTAAAAAATTAGAAAAAATCCTAACTAACGCTCTTGGAGCGAATATATCACCTTTATCGGTTCAGCGAAAGAACAAGTGCTGGGCTCCGAAGGATTTTCGGGAGGAAACGACGACGGTTTGGAGTTTCAAGAAGAGGGGTGATTGGGCAACCCATAACCCACGCTATAGGGGAAACTGGTCGCCATATATTCCAAGAAACATCATCCTAAAATATTCCAACCCAGGAGAAATAGTGCTGGACTATTTTGTTGGTGGAGGCACAACGGCGATAGAGGCAAAGCTATTAGGGAGAAAGTGCATTGCGAGAGATATCAATCCCACCTGCGTTCAGATAACGAAGGAAAACCTTCGCTTTTCCCCACCACCCGCTCTTTTCCCTTATCACATTTATGAGCCCGAGGTATCTGTTGGTGATGCAAGAGACCTTTCCGATATCCCCGATGAGAGCATAGACCTGATTTGCGCCCATCCTCCTTATGCAGGGATTATAAACTATAGCTCAAACATAGAAGGGGACCTCTCTAACTTGGGTTTTCCTGATTTCTTAAAGGAAATGAGGAAGGTAGCAAGTGAAAGCTTCAGGGTTCTAAAGAAAGGGAAGAAATGCGCTCTTCTTCTGGGAGATGCGAGAAAGCAAAGGCATATTGTGCCCTTGGGCTTTGAGGTCATCAATCTCTTCCTACAGGCAGGATTTATGTTAAAAGAGCTCGTGATAAAGCGCCAACATAATTGCAAAACGACCGGTTTTTGGTATGAAAGAAGCATCAAACATAATTTCTTGCTTCTTGCTCACGAATATCTTCCAGTATTTGAGAAACCCTTTGTTGATTTTTCAAGAGAGGAACCCACTTCTTACCTATTGCCAACTCGTGTGCTTAAACCATCTCCTAGGGAAAACAAAAGGGATATGGAAAGCTCTACCGTTTGGTTGTTCCCAAAGGATGAGTTGCAAGAGCGAGTAAACCAAAATGTCTTCAGTAGATATGGTGAGAGCGGTAAACTCCTTTTCCTCCAAACTTATTCCCTGCCGGAGCATTTTTTGGATTTCGTTCGTGAACAAATCAAGGGATTTGAGATTGGTTCCTATCTTGTTATCCAAACTAAGGATGTGCGGGTGGATGGCTACATCAAACCGCTGGGGAAGTTAATATTTGATTCTTTAAAACAGGAGGAGAGGCTCTGGCTAAAGGAAATAATAATCGTCGCCCCAGAGGATATCATCTCGTCTTCAGAAAAGGGAGAGTTAGAGATAATTCATCAATATCTTCTTGTGTACGAGGTTAAAG
>JBMFMH010000242.1:0-1541 GCA_049970775.1 bacterium
TCGGTGATGCCCTCAAGGTCCTAAGGGGTTTGCCTTCCCATTCCGTTGACACAGTCATAACCAGTCCACCCTATTACAAGCAGAGGATATATGGGCACCCGGGCGAGATAGGGCAAGAGGAAAGTGTTTTGGATTATGTTGTTAATTTGAGGGAAGTGTTCAGGGAAGTGAAAAGGGTTCTAAAGAAAACAGGCGTCGTTTTTCTAAACATCGGGGATAAGTATATTGAGAAGAGATTGCAAATGGTCCCAGAGCGAGTCGCACTTGGGATGATGGAGGATGGGTGGGTTTTGGTAAATAGGATTATTTGGCAGAAACCTAATGCTATGCCTTCCCCATTTAAAAGAAGGCTTAACAATGTCTATGAACCTGTTTTTCTTTTCGTGAAGGAGGAAGGTCTTCCCGTTTACTATTTTGATGTAGATGCTTTGAGGGAGAAGCCCAAATATGAATATCCGACGAGAGCTATTGAGGAGCTGGTGGGAATGGAAGTTGTTGATAACTTAAGAGGGGAAGGTGCAAAGAAGGGCTGGTTGAAAGGCTTGGATAAAGAACAAGGAATGGGTTTGGTAGCTTGGGAAGATGGAGCGGAGGAATTGTTGAGATTAAATCCTCCCGATGAAGAGAACGAGAAGGAAATAAGTTTCCTTTGTCCTCGCTGCGGAAAGGAATGTGAAAAGATTTACGATGAGAACATAAAATGGCTTTGCTCCTCCCACGGTTTCTTCCCACGAGAGGGCGAATTCCCCTTGCCCCAATACCCTCCAGAGGACGAGACTTCCTTCTCTTATGGTTCTCTATTCACAAGTAAACCCTCCCTTTTCCCCACCCTTTTCGAAAGAAGCTATAACGGTAAATACCTACTATCTCCAGAAAATAGAGGAGCATCGCCCGGGGCTAGGCTATCCCTTCAAGGTGAGAAATTAATTGTGCGGAGAAGATATGTTGTTTATCAAAACCTCGTTGCTGATTTTCTTAAACATTGGAAGAATCTGCGTGGGATAACGATACAAGAGATAGACAAGTATTTCGGATATAAGGATACCGCTGGACACTGGTTGAGGAAAGACAGCGGAAGATGGGGCAAGGGAGGTGCTATTCCCTCCCCAAGTGATTGGGATAAGTTAAAAGAATTGCTCGGTTTCCCGCCTATTTATGACAGATGGATAAAAGAGGTTCATCTCACGCTTCAAACAGTTAGACCACACCCAAAGGGGAAAAATCCAGGCGATGTATGGAGCATTAACCTCCAACCTCTATCTCTTCCTCACTTCGCTCCTTTTCCCGAGGAGCTTGTGGAGAGATGCATCAAGTTAGGATGTCCTCCCGGCGGTGTTGTGCTTGACCCTTTCGCGGGTTCGGGAACGGTGGGGAAAGTGGCAAGGGCACTGGGGAGGAAAGCGATTTTGATTGAGATAGTGGAGGATTATGCCGATTTAATCTACCAAAGATGCGAAGGCGATTGCTTAATCATTTCCCAAGAGGAAAGAAAGAATGAAGAAATTGGATTTGAGCGAGATAGAAAAATTTGAACGACGCTA
>JBMFMH010000243.1:0-1445 GCA_049970775.1 bacterium
GCCATTGCGAGCGCAAACAAAGCAATCTCTCTTCTTTGTGTGAATTATTCGCCCAAGCTAATCTTATGTTCTTATCTGCCCCTCCCCGTAAACAACCCATTTATAAGAAGTTAGCTCCCGCAATCCCATCGGTCCACGAGCGTGAAGCTTCTGAGTGGAAATCCCTATCTCCGCTCCCAAGCCGAACTGCCCACCATCCGTGAAGCGAGTTGAAGCATTAACATAAACCGTTGAAGCATCCACTTCCTCACAGAATCTCCTCGCTGATTGCAAATCGGAGGTGATTATCGCCTCCGAATGCCTGCTACCATACTTATTGATATGTGATATCGCCTCATCAAGGGAATCCACCACCTTAACCGCAAGGATGAGAGCAAGATATTCCGTGAACCAATCCTCCTCCGTTGCCGGCTTCGCCTCGGGGAACAATTCCCTCGTCCTTTCACATCCTCTTATCTCCACTCCCAGCTCGCTGAGCTTCTTCAAACAGCGAGGAAGGAATGAGGGAGCGATATCCTTATGAACGAGGAGCGTCTCCATCGCATTGCATACGGATGGGCGTTGGCATTTAGCATTTATCACTATCCTTTCCGCCATATCCATATCCGCATCCTTATGGACATAAGTGTGGCAGTTGCCCACGCCGGTTTCTATCACGGGGAGACGAGCGTTTTCCATAACCGATTTTATCAATCCCGCCCCTCCACGAGGGATGAGGACATCAAGATACTCAGACTGACGCATAAGAGCAAGGGCGCTCAGACGAGATGTATCCTCTATGATTTGCACCGCATCGGGGGGGAGGGAGGTTTCCCTCAGGGCATCCCGCATAATCTCAACGAGGCAGATGTTGGAATTTATCGCCTCCGAGCCACCTCTTAAGACAACGCTGTTTCCCGCCTTCAAACAGAGGGTAGCTGCGTCAACCGTGACATTCGGGCGTGCCTCATAGATGATTCCGATAACGCCAAGGGGAACCCTAACTTTTTGGATAATCAATCCATTCGGTCTTTTCCATCCCTCTATAATCTCCCCGATGGGGTCGGGGAGAGCGACAACCTCTTCTATTGAATCGCATATATCCTTTATCCTTTTCTCATTAAGGGCGAGGCGGTCAATGAGATGAGGAGGCAAACCTTTTTCCTTTGCTCCTTGTATATCCTTCTCATTAGCGGAGAGGATTTCCTCCTGCCTTTTCAGGAGGGATTCAGCGATTTTTTTCAATCCTTTATTTTTCTCATCCGTGCTGGCGGTAGCCATTTTATAGGAGGCTTCCTTGGCTTTCCTCGCCTTCTCTCTCACAGCCTCCATAACCTTATCAGGAATCTCCATAGGCGTTTTACCTCCTTTGGGTTTTTAAATTCCTCTTTAAAGAAATTATATTCATAAAGCCCCGATTTCTCAAACACTTTATTCCCCTCTCTCAGAGGGGTGTCGGCTTTGCC
>JBMFMH010000244.1:0-1428 GCA_049970775.1 bacterium
ATACCAGCAACAAAACCAGTCTTAAAACCGTGAGGGGTTTTGGTCTCCGCCCAGCTCCTGATGGTAAAGGCACGGAGGAAGGCGATTAGCCAGTGGAAGGAAAAGAGAAAGAACATAGGTAGATAGAGGATATTCCTTGCTTCCCCTTGACGAATCGTCCTGTAGATAAAGAAGAGATACATCGCTATCAAGGAAGACAACCAGAAGTAGACTGAGGGGAACCAAAAAGTTATCGCTATACCGATTTTTTGGAAGGGGAAGTATAGCGCAGTGAGAAGGGCGCAGAGATACCAAGGAAAATAAAACAAAGGTGATAGGATGTATATAATGTCAAACAATGGGATTTTTTGCCATTTCCTCTTTCCCAATATGCGTAGATGCCCCTTTATCCAGCGGGCTCTCTGAATTATCAAGGACGACCAATAGGGGGGCTTCTCATCGTAGCATTCCACATCTGGGGCATAGATAACCCTCACCCCTTTTTGCGTTAGCTTGCAATAAAGGTCAAAGTCCTCTATGAGCTCGTTGTCCCATCCGCCAACCTCTTCCAAAATTTTCCTGCGAACAATCACGCCCGTCCCACCTATAGTGCAGGAAAGTCCGAGCGCCATCCTCCCCTCCCAGAAAGGCATACCAAACAAGTCGTATTCAATCTGCTGGCATTTGGTTAAAAGATTGAAATCGGCGTTCTTCGTCAACAACCTCGCTTGGATTGCTTGCGTTTTGGGGTCGGAGAAGTGGTTTAGGATTCTTTGGAGAAAATGGGGTGGGACCCTGTTATCGGCATCCATCTGGACAACTATCTCCCCTTTGCAATTTTTCAGCCCTTCATTAAGGGCAAGTGCCTTCCCGGATTCCCTCGTCTTCAGCTCTATAACATTCACACGAGAATCGCTGATTGAGCTGGCGACTTCGCAGGTTCTATCAGAGCAATTATGACAGATAACGATTATCTCAAATTTTTCATAAGTTTGATTGAGAAAATCCCTCAAAATATCGCCAATTACCTTCTCCTCATTATGGGCGGGGATGAGGATTGAGATGAGAGGCGAGTTGGGGAGTTTTTCCTCTCTCGTTTCCTTTTTATAGGCTAGGCTGGAGAGGAGGACGAAGAGCCAAGTGAAGGAAATGAGGAGCATAAAGAATGTGGCGGGAATGGTTAGGAAGGAGAGGTCCATAATCATCAGGCGGGAAGGGGAGGTGAGGATGGGAGGAAGCCAAGAGATAGAATAAGGACGAGAAGGACGAAAAGAGCGAAGATGAAAACGAGGAAAAGGAAGAGGAAATCCTTTTTCCTCTTTATCCCCAAAATAGATGATAAGGGGATGTTTCTCCTCATCGCTTTTTGAAAGAGGAAGGCGGATGAAAAGAGGAGCAAGAGAAGGAGGGCGCAGAGGGAAAGGGGATAAAGGAGTAAGGGATTATGCA
>JBMFMH010000245.1:0-1366 GCA_049970775.1 bacterium
CTTCAGTTCCGGGTGGTGGGTAGGGTTGCCATATATATCCTACCCTCCAATCCCAAAGTTCTTGTGCTTTAGAAATCGCTTTCAAAGCTGCTTCTGAATCCACCATTGCAGATACATCAAATGAATATGCTGCCCGAAGGGAAACAGAAGGGGGCGGGGCAATTACCTTCTTGCCACGGGGAAGGGCAAAACGAGGATTATGGTCCTTGTAGTCCTTGTGATTGTCTAAAAAGTCCAGAACGAAAGTATAAAGACCGCTTTTGGGATAAGAACCCCAGGGGAGCAACAAATCTATATCGGTGTCAAGGGTAGTTTTAAGGGTGTTTATCATCTCGCTGTTTGGACCAAGCGTGAAGAACTGGTTTATCTCATATACATTCATATCCGGGTCATAGAGGTAAAGTTTTCCCTCCTTGGGTTGGATATTTCCCGTATCCACGAGCCGATAGAGAATTTCAAACTGGTCCAGACCTCGGACGGGGTTATCAGCGTAAAGCTTTATTAGCGGTTTCTCACGGAGACCATCGGGGGTTTGTTGCGTTTGCTGAAGTATTTTGAGGTATTTACTTCTTATATTTTCTGAGTCATAGTTCCCTGCGGATAGTGCCTTCGCTGTGATATCAAACACATATAACCCCTTTTCCATTTGCCAGCCTCCCTTACTTTTGCCATCCCAGTTAAAACTTCCTCCCCCGGGACAGCGCAGTGGGTTGATGTGAATCTCTCTAACAGGTTCCTCGCTGTTGCTCCTATCGCTGTTGCTCCTATCCACGGGATATATGCTTTCGTAAACATCGCAATCCTTGATTTGAGCGCAAGAGAGGCTAAAGGCAGAGGTAGTGTCTCTGAAATCTGGAATTTCAGGGTCCCATTTCAATATCTTCGGGATTTTCGGGTTGGGTTGAACTATAAGATTTCCGAACTGGACTTGTAAGCTTATAGAGCCGGGGCGTGGCACATAGGGGGGGTGATTTGGGTCGCCTGGTAGATTTCCCGTAGGGACATAGTAGTGGTAATTAACTGATACCGAATACCCCGTGTTATGAAATTGAAAAGTCATAAGAGGAACATTCAAACTATAGACAGCCCAGCTCCCATACTTCATCGGAGGGGAGGAGCAAACATCAGTGGGTGGAGTGCCCGTGGGTTGTGGCGTTATAGGACCCTCACCGTGGTAGTGCCAAGGCTCGTGGTCATTAGTTTGTTCCCAGATATCAAAGGAATCAACCGTGAAGCCAAAAGCACCTTGACCAAAATTCGCAATTATATGGAATTGAACATCGCCTGCAACTGTTCCACCGTTTTTAAGGCATTGCCATTGCTGGGGATTAGCTGTTAAATCGGGACACCAACGCGCGTGAAGCTC
>JBMFMH010000246.1:0-1364 GCA_049970775.1 bacterium
GAATTCGGAGGCTTCGGAAGGATGGAAAACGGAGAAGCGATGCAAGGTTTGTTCATCCCCTCACCGAGCGGAATATGAGGCATACTATATGAGCTGTAAGAATGCGAGCGAGGTATGGGCTTACGCACAAACGATAGGGGAAACCGATATCTCCGAGCGAGCATTTCGGAACCACTTTGCAAAACATTTCAATCCAACGAAAGCGGCGGAGGAATATTCTCGCCAACTTTTTGAAAAGGCAACGAAGGAAAAAATCAACTACATTGAGAGACTTGCGAGAAAATTCCTGCTTGCTGATGCGCTCGCCGACCGCCTCTTGGAAAGGTTTGGAACCGCAATAGATAAAGAGGAGCAACTCAAAGGGAAGGAAATGATGCTCCTTTCCACCCTTCTCTCAGAGCTTCGCCAATATGCGAAGCAGATAAGGGAGCTGGAGGGCGAGGATGAGGAATGATTTACTTCGTTTATGCACCACGCTTCCTATTCTCCTTCTCCTGGGGACACGACCCCAAGGATTCCGCTTGCGTTTACTTCACTTTCTACGATGAGCCCTCAGCATATCAAAACATCCCTCACCTCGCTGGGCTCGTTGCTCAAACCTTAATTCCCCGCTGTTATTGCCCGATAAAACCACCACCAGAGGACTACGAACCCTATCCTAATGCCAACCCGATAGAGTTTGAGTTCCAATATACCAATTGGCTCATCCGCACCCCCCTTTCCCCCTGGGGCATTCCCTTCTCTTGGCAATGCACAACACCACGCTTCCGCTTCGGCAATCACGGAAGCTTCTCCGTTCTCGTTGACTTCTTAAATGATGGCGGAAAAGAAATCTGGCGCCTCTCATCAGCGGGAAAGATGTGGTGCGGTAGTTATGGAACCTATCCAAAGTCTGGCGAATATTCCTATCAAGGGGAAAGGGTGATAACAAAGCTCTGGGAGCTCGCAAAAGGGCTTGGGGCGGGAACGCCTGGCTTCCCTCAGCTTCTCTGGCGCAAGTCCGTCTCGTCTAAGCATTCCCCAATCGTTGACCTCCCCTCCCTCACCGCCTTCCTTCCTTATAAAGACGATACCCAAATCTTCCTTTTTGAATATCCTAATCCAAAGTTCTCAAGCGATAAGCTATCCGAGCTAATCTCAATTGAGCTCGTCTCTCGCTACGAATACGATGCCTATATGCCAGGCTATCCCCAAGTGGAGCAGTATTTTTTAGGGCATAATATCTCGGAAACAATCCTCCTCAACCTCTTCTATCGTGCTTGGGACTTCTTTGGACCTTATGCCATCACCATTCCACGCCCTGAGGGAATGTGGATTATGACCCTATCAAAAAGCCTCAAGGATAAAAAGAGGATAGAGCGGAA
>JBMFMH010000247.1:0-1349 GCA_049970775.1 bacterium
AGGAAGGGGAATTGCAAGGAGCGAAGCGACTCCACAATCTCGTTTTTAGATTGCGGAGGGCTTTCTTTACGGAAAGCCTCTCAATGACCGATTACTTAGCTATCCATTCCATTTGTTGGCGAAGAAGCTTTTCGCTATCGTTAACTTTAAGAGCGAATTCCTTGAACTCGGCTAAACTCACCGCTCTTCCCAGCCCCTGCGACATATAGGCTGCCCCTACTATCGCCTGAGATTCCGTTCCTATCCTCTCATCCGAGATGGAACGCTTCCCTTGCAAAACGCATCTCACCATATTTCTTATCTCACCCACAAAACCGCTCACCCCCTCAATTGGTATCGCCACCTCATTTCCTCTCGCATCAACATATTTGAGGGAAGGTCCGCCTTCCTCCCAGGGGAACCTTATCTTCACCATCCCCTTGCTACCAATCAACAACATCTGGGGAATATCCTGATAATACCAAGAACCCTCCACAAGCGCGCTAGCCCAATGCCTTGTCTTCTCTTCCTCAAACCTTATCAGGATATGCCCTTTATCCTCCACCTTTACCTCCTCGTAAACTCCCTCCAACATCCTTCTCTTCACAACAGTCCTCACGCCAACGGGAGGGACAGCCTCAACCATTATCGGTTTCATTTCTAACCCTATTATAAACCAGGCACAGGTGATAGCGTGTATCCCATTATCTAAAAGAGCGCCACCTCCCGCTATCTCTGGGCGCCAGAACCAGCTCGCCCATTCCGGTCCACCATGGGCGGCGGGAAGAATCATCAAAAGTGGTGCGCCGATGATTCCTCCCTCCACTGCTTTACGCAAACTGTACCAAAGGGAATCAAAAATGAAATTCTCGTTGTGTTGATAGAGGCGTCCTGTTCTCTCAACCGCCTTGCAGACCTCTAAGCAATCCAGGTAGGTGAGAGCCATCGGCTTCTCACACATAACATTCACTCCCCTCTCAAGCACCTCTATAGAAAGTTTGCTGTGGGTGTTTGGAGGAGTGCAGATATCAACGAGCTCAACGCTTTCACAAAGCTCTTCAATAGAAGAGACAACCTTGAAATCCTCCATATCTTCCCTTAAAGCTTTCGCCTTATCCAGATTACCCATTTCCTCCGCTCTCTTAGCTTCCCGCTCGTAGAGATTTCTCGCTATTTCCCTTGCCTCTTCAGCCTTTTGAGGGGATATGTCGTAGAAGGCGAGGAGCTTCGCCTCCGGAACAGAGGGATAGGCTGGGAGATGGGCTCCCTTGAAGATTGAGCCAGTTCCCGCAATGCCAACTTTAACTCTCATAGGACTGCATCCTCCTTTTATTAAAAATTGTTTCACATAGTATAATGCATTTTACTTA
>JBMFMH010000248.1:0-1342 GCA_049970775.1 bacterium
CATCTGATATATCTTGAAGCCTACAGGTGTGAATCTCCTCTTAACCCACTGGTCGCCGATAAGCCAACCCAAAACTTTTCCCGGCTTCAAAATCCTGTAGATTTCCCTAGCAACCTTCTCCAATTCCTCATAGAACCTCGGGTCCTCAGCCGATATTTTTCCAATATCACGGGGGTCATCGGAATAATTGACATTGTCTCCGTATGGTGAATCCACGAATACCATATCAACTGAATTGTCCTCAAGAGGGATATGGCGGGAGTCGTTTTTAATCACTTTTGGGTGCTGGGGATTTATATCATAGCCTATAACCCTTCTTCCCTCCTCCTCGCAAACATCTATCGTTGTCCCGCTCCCAGCCATAGGGTCAACAACGAGGTCTCCAGGTTTGGTATATCTTTGAAGCATATTCCAAATAATGAAAGCGGGGGTTACACCCTGAAATTTATTGTTTCCCTTCGGTCTTTTCCCATAGCTCTGCTTAGGATAGTCCCATAAGGTGGTGGTTTCAAAAGGTGGTTTCTCATCTTCTTCCTCAATCTGAGCGGTTTTCTCCAACGGTTCCAGCTCTTCTATTATTTCTATCAATTTAGGGTGCTCGTATTTATTCTTTTTTTGTCTCGCCATTGAGCAACCCCCTTAAATCGCTGATGAATTTGTCAAACTTTTTGACCTTTTCGCTTTCCTCTACTTCTTCACTCATAACATAACCTCCATCAGTGTCCATCTCCACTATCGCCCTCCCCTTTTTCGCAGGCATCCTCTTTTTCAATGTTCCATCCTCATCAGGTGTAATAAAGAAAACTTTTATATCCTTTGTTACCTGGTCTTGGCTCAACTTCAATTTCCAATAACCAGTCTGGGCAATTCTCTCACGCAAGGTTACCTTACTTGAGATTGTTGCTATGACTTTACAAGTGCTAGGTTCGTAGATGACTATATCCAGGTCTGGCAAATGGAAACCAAATTCCCCATAATCTATCAGCAGATTCCTTTTAACTTTATTCAACTCCGACGACAACTTCGCGCTGTTAGTCCTCTCCAATAAATTACCCTCGACAACCTTCAAGCCAAGTTTTTCAACCTCCTCTTTGATTATATACATTACCAGCTTTTCCAAATTCTTACCTTTGAAAGCTCGCCAGGATTGTTCGTGGTCTCTCTGCCTTGTGGGTGACTTTTCCCAATCACGCCTATGGAGCTCTTTCGCTTCCTTTAAAAGGTCAGAGATATGCCCATATACATCCTCGCCGTATATTTTCTTCTTCTCCTCATAGAGTCGCACTAAATCTTCAAACTTCATTTCTTATCTTCTTAATTTTAACGGATTTCCTTCCCTCAG
>JBMFMH010000249.1:0-1283 GCA_049970775.1 bacterium
CTCCCATACCAACAAGATTGGGATGAGACATTCCCTTGGTGGAAGATCAAATGTTTGTTTGGCGACCACAACGGACTCTACTGGACGGAGCAATTGATGCCATATTTAAAGAATAAACAAATCTTTTTGTGTCCGAGCAGCCGTCGGCAAGCCAGAGGATGGTCCTGGTGTTCCAACTGTTGGCCAGGGCGTCATGGAAGGACCAACATTGATACTGATTATGGATATGCAAATTGGTTGATGTATAATTATGATGGACCTATTAAGCTAGCAAAGATAGAGGATCCAACGAACACCATAGCAATTGGTGATTCTGGTGGAGGTTCCTTTTTGAACACAGCAGCAATTGACACAACAGGTATCATCATTCATGCCGCCTTTGCTGAATGGGATGGCAATTCAGTAGGGATGAGTTGCCCCGGCAATGGAGGACCTTGTCCGCCAGTTATAAACGACCTAAATTGGATGATTGAAAAGGCTACTCGACATGTTGGCGGTTCAAATTTAATTCTTTGCGATGGGCATGCTAAGTGGTTTAAAGCCGATCAAATAAAAAGGAAGTGGAATTATTGGATAAATAAACCTGTTCCGGGTGGCCAATTTGAATAAAACTACCTAGTAAGGGCGGGGGTGCCTTCGGCACCCCCGCCCCTCTATCAAACTAAAAAATTGCCACAAAAGCATTTCTTTTTTCTAAAATATGTTCGTTTACTTATGTTTTATCTAATTTATCCTCTACGGTGATGATGTATAACTGACCTTGAAAGGTTTCGCAATCTTTTCGCTTATGAAAATGTTGATAGATGCGTCTATTGGGGCGCTCCCGCCCCTTGGGCTGAAACGATTGAGAGATGGAAAAAGGAAGGATATGACCCCTCTCATCCTTTACCCCATCCCGATGACCGCAGGATAGTTCATAGCACTTGGTTCTTTCCCCATCCTCCCTTTGAGCGAAAAATCATATACGAGGATGCGGAAACCATTACTTACATCAATCACGAGGGAATAGTTTTAAGGGAAAGGAAGGATTTCCCAGATTCCTCTATGCCCCAGTTCGTTAGATTTCCCGTTGAAACAAGGGAGGAATTCCACAAATTTCGCAAGGAACGCTTTCGGACGAACCTTGAGGAGAGAATCGGTCCAAACTACAAGGAGCTACTATCATCCTATAAGGATAGGGATTGCCCCCTAATCATAATCGCCGATAGATGGGGAGGTTTCTTCGGAGGAGTTAGAGCGATGGTAGGCGTGGAGAAAGCCTGCCTTCTCTTCTACGATGACCC
>JBMFMH010000250.1:0-1238 GCA_049970775.1 bacterium
CCACTTGGCACGCCAGCGGGAGTTTACAATATCATTCTGGATGCGGTTTCAACTGACCCTCAGAAAAATTACAAGGTAGACAGCGTTACAGCCCAGGTTTATGTCACCGGTCCTGCTCATGCTGACCTTATAATAGATGGCAACGGCGATAACATCTATGGAGCACCCGGAACAGGAGCAGGTGGAAGCTCTATAAAAGGTGCCAAGCCGGGTGAAACACTCCAGTTTCAGATAATCCTACAAAATGAGGATATCCCACCTTCGCCTTCCCTTGAGTTCTTCCAGTTCACTGGCACCGCCCCGAGTGGTTGGCGTGTAACCCTCAACGGCAATACTTTACCCTGGACCCCGATGTTTCCTATCCCGAGAGGTGGTTCCGCTAATTTTGTTCTTGAAGTTACGCTCCCGACGGGCGTTCAAAGCGGCATTTATAATGTAATCTTGAATGCCCAATCGCTCTCCAATACAACCAAAGTCGATAGCGTTAAGGCAGTGATAAGTGTCATCAATCCCGCCGATGTCTGGCCTATGTTCCATTACGAAGGGACGAGGACTGGTAGAAGTAGGTATCAGGGTTCTGAATCCTCAAGCCTCAAGTGGGCTTTCCAAACCAGTGGGCAGGTAAATTCCTCCGTAGCAATAAGAAGACAACAGATAGAAGCAACCGATGAAGGGACGGGGGAAACTTATACCGCTTGGGTGGATGTGATTTATGCGGGCTCAAACGATGGCTACCTTTATTCCCTTGATTGGAATGGCAATTTGCGATGGAAATGGATTGCGGACCCTAATAACCCCTCTCCAATAATCTCTGGTCCTGCGGTTGATGACCAAGGCAATGTCTACTTTGGGGATTCAAATGGCAATTTCTACTGCCTGAAGGATAACTATACCCCTATGAATCCTTCGCCTCCCACCCTTTCCTGGAAATATAGCGTAGGCGCTCCCGCTAAATGGTCATCACCAGTGATGAGCGAAGGAAAAGTGATTGCCTCCACTGATAACGGCGATGTTTATGCCTTCTATGCGGATGGAAGCCTCGCTTGGAAATACTCAACAGGGGCAGTTGTGCCTGCGGATGCCGAGGCTCTCCCTTCACCTTCCTCCGCTCCCGATGGAACGATTCTAATAGGTGATGGCAACGGAGTGCTTCATGCTATAAATCCTGCTAATGGACAAGCCAAATGGACATTTGCAACGGGTGGCGCTATAACCTCGACTCCAGCTATCTTCTGGCC
>JBMFMH010000251.1:0-1208 GCA_049970775.1 bacterium
AAAGCGGGAAAGCACGAGGATGCGATTAAGGCTTATCAGGAATTCGCCCAGAAATACCCTGATGATGAGCAGGTATCCAAAGCCCTCCTTGACATCGCCTGGCGCTACCGTGCCATATATCTTGAGACGGGCGATGAGAACGCAAAGAAGCAGAAGGAAGCCATCCTTCAAGAAATCGCAAAACGGTTCCCTGATACAGAGATGGCTTACTTCGCCCTCGGTCTTTACTACGAGGATAACGGTCAATACAATCTCGCAATTGAACAATATAAAAAATGCGCAGAGAAAAACGGAACCCAAAAGGATGTTGCCCTCTTCGGCATCGCCACCTGCTACTACGATATAACTATGATTAAGGAAGCGCACGAATATTATGCGAAATTAGTTGAGGAATGCCCCGATTCTCCCCTCGTCCCCAACGCAACATTCTTCCGTGGGCAAACGAGCGCCGAGCTCGGCGATTATAAAAACGCCATAAAGGATTATCAGGAAGTGAAGGAAAAGTATCCGGAAAGCTATTATGCCCCAATAGCTTGCGCCTTCATCGCCACCGCTTATGAGCACCTTTACGATTATCAATCGGCGATAAAGGAATATCAGGAATTCAGCGATGTATTCAAAAAAGCGGAGAAGCTACCTCCCCACCTTCGCCATCTCTCCTCAATGCGAGGAGTCGTTCAGTTGCGCATCGGCTCCTGCTATCTCAATTTAGGAGAATACGATAAGGCGGAGGCGATTTGGCGCAATATAAAGAACGATTGTCCCGAGCTGAAATGGGTGGGAATCGTTGCTGATAGGGTTGCTGACAGCTTGGAGAGGATAAGGAAAGCTTATGGTGGAAATCTGCCAAAGCCATCTTTATCTAAATATACACCTCCTGAACACAGGAGGACGCCTGTAGCGGGGATAATAACGCCGAGAAATGTGGGCTTGACGAGGGGTTTAGAGGGGAGGCATATAATAGTATATGGAACGCAGGGAACAGAGGAGGATAGGGAAGCGGGGTTATTCGTCGCTCAGAGCTTGCAGAGGATGGAGCTGAAGAGCTCTCGGATGAAGGTTGATATAAAGGCTGATGTAGAGGTTACGGAGAAGGATATAAAGAATAGACCATTGATTCTCGTTGGAACGCCGGGCTCAAACAAGTTGATTGAGGATTTGAAGGAGAAGTTGCCGATAAGGGTGGAGAAGGAGGAGATAGTTGTCGG
>JBMFMH010000252.1:0-1174 GCA_049970775.1 bacterium
AGGAGCAATTATCTCCCCAAATTACATTTTGAGAAGAGGAATCGGGGGAGTTAGAAGGAAGGGCAGGGGAAAGAATCTTTTTATCGTAGTTGAAGGACCAGCCCACGCCGAAGGGACCTTCTTCAGAGCTTGAGGAAGAGTAGCTTCGCTTGAATTGGATGAGGAGCCCACGGGAACCGAAGGTTAAGTCAGGGGGAGGGGAATAGATAAGGGGACCCTGAAGGAAATTATCCTCGCTATTGGCATCTACGCCCTTGCTGAGGGGGACGATTAAGTCGGAGGAAGAACAACTTCCTCCTGAGCAACCGCCATTTCCTCCCTGACCACTGGAGCTGGTGGGAGAGCCTATCTGAGGGATTGGGAGGCATTCATCAGGGGGAGGAGTTGGAATTGGGATGAAGGTAAAGGAACCCTGTATCGTTGTGGTATAGCCATTACACCCACGCATACCGCAGCCGGAACCAAGGCTAAGGGAAAATTTCGCTTTAACTGTGAAGGTAGTAGGTTTGCTGCGAGAGGGAACCCAGGGTCCGCCAAAGGTCCAAATCCAAGGGGGAGGATTATCAGGCCAGCAAGCTGGGGGGTTATCCACCCGGGAAACAAGTTGGTTCCCTTCCCATACTTCTATATAATAACAATAAACCAAGCGAAAATCGTTTAAAACCACGCGTAACTTAAACTTACCATCTGTCCCTTTTATTACACTACCACTTCTGTACATTTTGGGCGGACCGGGATAATAACGCTCTACCCATAAGTCTGCATCCGAAATGGTACCGGGACAGTCACAGCTCACACATAAAGCGGCTTTGATATCAAAAAGACACAATAACGCTCCGAGCAACATGGTTAATTTGCTGAACCTCAATTCTCTCGCCTCCTGTTTGGATTGTTCCTTTCATTGTGTTTCATATATATATGTGGCTTGTTTTTCAAATTTTGTTGGCGGCAGGTTAGAAAATTTCCCAATCATCTAATATTTTCTTTAAGCTCTCCTTCGCTTTGGAAAATCTCCATCTAACCGTTCCCTCAGGACATCCAAGAATCTTTGCTATCTCCTTCCAAGAGTATTCTTGAAGACGGCAAATAACGACTTCCCTCAATTCGGCTTCCAAACAAGCAACAGCCTCCCAGACCGCCTCTTTCTCCTCCCATAGCTCTTCCTCATCCTTAC
>JBMFMH010000253.1:0-1131 GCA_049970775.1 bacterium
AACATCCCCTCCCCTCTGAACACCCCTTCTCTCGGATTGAACCAGCGATAACGAAATAGAGCGGGACTTTCAAGCTTCAGCTTCATTCTTCCACCATAGGGAAGATAAACCACATAGCTCTTCCCCTTCTCCCCTAAAACGAAAGCTGTCCCTTCAATCACTATCTCGTCCATAGGCTTCATCCGCCAAAAATCCATCTTCTTACTTAACTGAGCGATGTATCCCATCTGCCTATAAACATTGCTCCTCAAGGGATTTAGCGCCCCTCCACCAGTTTGGGGAGATAAGGCGCTATCAAGAAAATCAAAATGACCACCGCTCACAAAAGCGGTCCAGAAAGCCCTTCTTATCACATCATCTGAGGGCTCGCCTATCCCATCGGTATCCATTATAAGCGGTTGATTGAATTTCTCGTAAGCCTTCCTAAACCCTTCCTTCAAGGTCTTCAAATCCCAGGTCTTTATTCCCGCTCCATCGTGATTGGGCATATCCAATGGCATAACTAAATGCCTTACCTTTTGTTTCTTTTCCTTCTCCTTTATATATCTCCCCAGCTCCTTCTCCCATTCCCTATCGTAGTAATTCTCATTCGCCACCTCGAAGAAGATGTTTTCATAGGAAGAGCAAACCTCCAACAGCTTATCAATGAATCGCTTTTGATAAGCAACTATTTTCTCGTCCCTTAAACTACAGAACTCCAAACCCATCCCATCGCCGTTCTTATCCGCATTTACACCATTCACATTATTCGCTCCGTTGAAGCAATGCCTATCCCAATGCCCTTCCGAATTCTTCAAGCACCAAGCATCAAATACCACGAGCTGAAGATAAATCCCCTCCCTTCTCGCCTCCTCCAAAACATCTTTCAAATGCTTAAAGAAAAAGGGATTGAAACTATCAAGGTTGAACTTCGCTCTGCCATCCTTCGCTAAACCTGGACCGGTTCGCTCATAGGGAGATAGCCAATTCTCCTCCTCCCAGCCCCACATAACCCAGACTCGGGCGAAATTAAGGGAATTTTCCTTAAGGCGATGGAAGAAGGATTTATAATCAAATTTAGGGTTGGAGAAGATGTCCCATACATAGACGCCCGTTAAAAGGAGGGGCTTTCCCTCGGGGGCAAGAAAATAG
>JBMFMH010000254.1:0-1130 GCA_049970775.1 bacterium
CCTACCTATAAGGAATTGAAACCCCTCCTTTTTAGATTTAAAAAGAAAGGAGGTAAGAGCAATGTGTGAAGAATGGGAAGATTTGTTAGAATATTATGAGGATGAATGGGAAGATTGGTGGGAAGTTTGGTAAAATTGATAAGATTTGAAGGGAAAAGAGGGAGGAGCTCTTGGCTCAACTTTTCTTTAACAAAGCGATTTGAAAGCTTTTTGGACAAAAGCATTGAGAAACCAAGGGGGTGTTAATAAGCACTGCCCTTCTTTTTTAGGAATTTAAAAAGTAGGTTTGGAAGTTTTTGAGCCTACCTGTAAAAAATTGAGACTTGTGTGGGGATATATAGAATGGAGGTGATTAAAAGTTTTGGACCCCTCTGAAAGTAGACTTTTTCATTTTTTCTGCTATAATTATTAATGGAGGAGTTTTCCATTGCGATTGGAATTTTCCTTTAACTCGGATAAAAATGTAGAGCTCCCGCTTCATTATAATTACATCGTTCAATCCTTCATCTACTCCAATCTCTCCCCACAAATTGCTGACTTCCTCCACGAAAAAGGCTTCCCCTTCCATAAACGCCAATTTAAGCTCTTCACTTTCTCCCGCCTAATGGGAAAATCTCAAAGAATCAAAGACAAAATCATTTTTTCCCCACCCCTATCCCTCCTCGTTTCCTCCCCTTTCATAATTTTCCTGGAAAGCCTCGCCGAAACCCTCATCCATCGCCAATCCATTAGAATGGGAAACAACGAGCTATTCCTTGATGGCATAAATGTGCTGTTCACCCCCACTATATCCAACGAGGAAACAATCAAGATGCTCTCCCCTTTAACCGTATATTCCACCCTATTGACACCAACGGGCAAGAAGAAGACCTATTATTACAATCCTCGTGAGAAGGAGTTCTCTCAACTTATTAAGGAAAATCTCCTAAGAAAGCACAAGCTGATTTTAGGGGATTTCCAAGGGGAGGATGATTTCTCCCTTGAGCCTTTGAAGCTGAGGAAGGAGGATGAGAAGATAATAAAATACAAGGGAATTTGGGTAAAGGGATGGATGGGGATATACAAGATAAGGGGAGACCCCGAGTTGATAAAGCTCGGTTGGGAAACAGGCTTAGGGTCAAAGAACCCCC
>JBMFMH010000255.1:0-1034 GCA_049970775.1 bacterium
GGAATAGATGAAACCTCAACAAGTGAAATGCAAGGACCTATCGTGAATAATCCTCCCCAGCTCGTTAACCCGCAGGTTTCCCCTTCCCTTGGGAAGGTTGGCGACGCTTTCACTTTCTCCGTAGTGTATAAAGATATAGATGGCGACCCACCACAAAATATGACGATAATTATAAAAGACGAAAATGGTAATAGTTTACCCGCGCCTAATCTTACCCAAGAAGGAAATAATCCCGCTACCGGCATAAAGTTCTCTGGTAGCGAGGTAATAAGCCAGCAGGGAACCTATACCGTCCAGTTTACCGTAACAGATGGGAAGCCAAATGGACAAGTTAAGTCGGATATCGTTACATTTGGAGTTGGGGTTATACTCGTTCAACCTTCCCCCAACAAGGTTGATGTAGCGGAAAATCCCAACGCACAAGTCTCTATAAAGATTACCTATCTCGTTAATCAGGGGATAAAGCTGACGATAACCGACCCAGACGGGCAATCTATTTCTAAAGAGGTCTTTACCGATGCTACCGGCAACGCATCCTTTACGCTGACACCCGATAAGCTCGGCACCTGGGCAATAGACGCCACGGATAAAGCTACCCAACAAAGCAAGGGAAGCGCTACCTTCTCCGTTCAAGCAACTCACCAATTCCCTCCAATCGAGCTTGCCTCTTTCCCATTCGCGTTAGCAAACAATCCATTTGGTGACATTATCGGGAGCCAAGTATTTGACCAAAACAAGCTCCTAATTGCCATTTATGACCCGCAAATCGGAAATTATGCCACAGTTAACAAGGATTCCACACTATCAACTGCTACGGGATTTTGGATGAAGACAACCGATGGCAACCCAATCAAGCTCGCCCTATCCAAAGGCTCAAGATTAGAGGGCATCCCCGTAACAGTTCCCTTGAAAAAAGTTAAAACAGGATGGAATATAATTGGTATACCTTATTTTACTAATCTTGACCTCTCCGAGGTCTTTGTGCAATATACCAACCCTCAAACTAACCAACCTCAAAGGGTAAGCTTGAGCGA